>NZ_QTLK01000025.1:0-90102 GCF_003602705.1 Bacteroides sp. AM16-13 | reverse complement strand
TGCATGAAGGGAATTGACTAAACTTAATCCCCCAAGAATTACAACTGAGCCTGTTTTTTCGGATCATAACGGAATCCTGGGATGGATGGATCAGTTCGAAAACTTGGGAGATTTGATTCAGGGCAATCACATTCTTAAAATAGATTCATTCCTGATAAGAAAGGAATGAAACAGATTCTTTTATAAATGCCATATTTTAGTTCTAATGTAAATATTATCACAGTAATAGATACAATAGAAATAAATGGTGTTGCCAAAAAAATGTCAATAAAACTCCTATGTATTTCTGATAGATAGCGCTGCTCTGTAAAGTGCTGTTATCCAGGCGGTTACTATTCAATAGATTCCTTTAAAACCAACGACCCGTTTCTCACCGAGAAACAACCTTTTCGACACCGAGAAACGAATCGACTGATAAAGTCCTAAACTTAAATTGAGAAAATTGTTCGTCTCTTTTATTTTTGACACTTCTATCGTAGGAATGTATATGTTGAAATATATTTCAATGATAATCTTATCATGTCTAAAATATAATGATATGGAATAAATTTATAACCGTACCGGTTTGGAATCAATTACCACTAATGATTTTATTAGTTATTTTTAAGCAATCGTTTACCTATTAATAGTTATTTCATTGCCTAAGGAGTTTTCGTTTGACAATTGTTAAGCGATAGTTCAACATCTGTCAAGCGTTCGTTCAACAGTTGTCAAACGATAATTCGTTAGGCAATTGAAAAAATAATATAAGCAAGAGAAAGAGATAAAAGCTGCATATTGACGAGTTATTGTCAGCGATAGTATTTTTGGTTATTTCCGTACCGAAACAAGCTAAATGCTAATTTAGAGTTCACCACGGATTACACAGATACACACAGATTATTTTCATTTTCGTTGAATACCCATAGTGAATTAGGGTACTGATATACATACTTATTCCACCATTGCCAACGTCAATATACTAATCCGTATTTCCTCCACATCTACCAGACAGGAAGCACATGCCAGAGTGGTAGAACCGGTAGTCAACACATCGTCAACTATCAGTATGTGTTTTCCTGCAAGTGTTTCGGGATACTGAAGTTCAAAGATACCTTCCACATTATCCCGACGTTCAAACACAGATTTACGCGTTTGCGTTTCCGTATTTTTCTTACGTAATATTGATTCTGTATCGATGGGGATTCCTGTTACAGCAGCAATACCACGAGCAATCCACTCACTCTGATTATAACCACGGATTTGCTGTTTTTTCTTATGAAGCGGTATGGGGATTATCACATCAATTCCCTGAAAAAAATTGGAAGACAAAAGTTCGGCAGCCATATACCGCCCCATAATTGCACCTATTTCCTTTTGTCCACCATATTTCAACCGATGAAGAATCAACCGGAAGTCGCTTCCTTTCTCATAAAAGAAAAAAGAAGTAGCCCGTTCCAAAGGGATTTGTCCCCAGAAGAGCCGTTCTACCGGATTATCTTTTCGAAGATGATAATTAGTACGGGGTAGATTAATATTACATACTGTACAGATACATTCTTCACCCTTTGCTAACGGCCGGCCACAAACAACGCAGCAACGGGGAAATAGCAAAGATAAGAAAGAACTAAGCCAGTCTTTGATAAGAAGTGTGTGTTTCATAATAATAGAGATTTAAAGTTGCAATAGCACCTACATATTGCAACTACATATTCAATGGAGGGACTTCTGACAGGAGTTTCTGAAAGACAGGATGAAGATTTCCATTCGTTGCAATAATATGATGTCCTTCTATGAAATGATCCTCACCATAAAAGTCAGTCACCTTTCCTCCCGCTTCCTGAACAATCAGTGCCGCTGCAGAATAATCCCATTTTCCGAGAAATGCTTCCATCCATGCATCAAAACGCCCAATAGCTACATAACAGATTGCGGCAGCAGCCGAGCCATTCATGCGAATGCCTCCCACTACCCCATAAAGCTGATCGATCAGATGAAGAGCCGTTTGTTTATATTGCAGATGATTATAAGGTAATTCTGTAATGACAAATGCATCTTTGATGTCCTCAACGTTCGACACATGAATTTCTTCGCCATTCATAAACGCTTTTCCGCCTTTCCAAGCATAAAAACATTCATCCCGGCAAACCTCATAAACGACACCTAAAAGAAGTTCGGTACGGCTACGTAAAGCGATGGACACACAATAAGGAGCCTCATCATGAATATAATTCGTGGTTCCATCCAAGGGGTCAATTACCCAACAGTAGGGTTCATCCTGATAAGTGGCAGAGCCTTCTTCTGTTATGAATCCCGCTTCAGGCAGTAAAGCAGTAAGGGCTTTCACCACACGCACTTCAGATTCTTTATCCACATAAGACACATAATCGTGTGCATGTTTTTCCACCACACGTTCACGACGGAAGTTCTTTCGTTCTTCTTTCAAAAAATATCCAACTTCTGTAGCAATCCGGCATACATCAGCTGTAAGTTGTTTTAAATCTAACATTCTATCTTTCATAATTTAGGCAATCCGCAAATCAATGCCAAAATTATTACTTTTTTTGATAGAAATAAGAGTTTTCCCGGAAAAAGATAAGTAATTCCAGGGTATACTCTATTGAATTACTTTTGCACAGTAAATCTATATTCCGTAACGGAATAATATTTCTCATGAGGACGCAACACACAGGATGGAAATTCAGGATGATGTGGCGTGTCCGGATGGTGGATGGTTTCCAATATCAGACCACCATATTTCTGTTGTGGGCCACCTTTAGCCACAATCTTTTCTGAAAGCCCGATACCAGTATAGATCAACAAGCCGGGCTCTGTAGTGTAAGTTTCTAATTGACGGCCACTTTGAGGTTCCGTGACAGTTGCAGCATAACGCAAATCTCCGTTATAATCACGAAGTATCCAGTTAGCCGAATAACCACCCATAAGTTTTATGTGCTCATTAGGAGAGGTGACACGTTCTGCAAAGCTATGAGGAGTGCGAAAATCTAAAGGTCCTCCCACTACTGATTCAACCGAAAACGGCACATACCACGGAGTATTTACCGTAACTGAATCCGCATTAATTTGTACGATATGATTTAAAACCGAACCTCCGTCATAACCCTGAAGGTTAAAATAGCAATGTTGCGACATATTAACGATAGTCGGCTGATCGGTAACTGCCTCATATTCTATACGCCAAGTATTGTCCGGAGTCCAGTAATAAGTGACTTTACAGTCCAAATTACCAGGATATCCCTCCTCTCCGTCAGGACTGCAACGAGTAAAAACAATGCCAAGCGTATCAGAACTATTGACCGGCATCGCTTTCCACATGACACGATCAAATCCCTTCACACCGCCGTGCAAATGCCCGGGATGTCCGTTTGGAGATTCATTGCACGAAAGTTGATACCAAACAGAATCAATCATAAAATTCCCGCCGGCAATACGGTTAGCATAACGTCCTAATAAAGCCCCGAAAAACCGCTCGGCTCCAGTCTCATAATCCTTTAGGTTTTCATATCCAAGCACTACATCTGCCATTTTTCCTTCCCGGTCCGGCACCATAATATTCGTCACACGACACCCATAGTCAATGACCTTGAATTGAGCCCCCGAAGCATTGGTCAGGGTATATTGAGTAACGGTATCACCATCTTGAGTAATACCATAAAACGCTGTTTTCATTCCAGGAATAACTTCACATTCCGCACAAGCAGTAACAAACACAGCTAAATACAAAAAAGCAAAAAATCTATTCATCTGACATTCAATAGTAAAGAATAAATATTTTATCTAATAAACAGCCACAAAAATGCAAATGCAGAAGAAGATAAGAGCTCTCTTATTCGTTTGAGCGCAATGCTTATTTGTGTCTCTACTGTTTTTACAGAAATCCCGAGACGTTCGGCAATCTGCCTATAAGAAAGTCCCTCCTTCCGGCTCAAGGAAAATATCTCCCTACATCTCTCCGGAAGCTGTTCAATTGCCCGATTCACCACTTTTGTCAAGGCATCAATGTCAAAACAATCTTTATATTTCCTTTCTTCCAGTTGCTGGTTAAACCAATTCTCTAACAACTGATGCCTGTTTTCCTCATCACGAAGATAGTTTAATACCCGATTTTTGGCAGCCCGGAAAAGATAGGTTTTGATATAGGTTATTTCAATACAATCTTTATTCTCCCATAGTTTGAGAAACACCTCCTGAATAACATCTTCTATGACTGCTACATCATGCGTATAGAAGTTGAGAAAACAACAAAGTTGTTCATAGTATGTATCGTAATAATTTCGAAAGGCTTGAATATCCATCGTTCCCGGAATTGTGTTTATCAGTCTCACAAATCTACAAAAAATATTTTTCTTTCGGAATACATTTTCGTAAAGAGAACCATACCCTCAAAACACTTTCTAATACTAAAACCGAAATCACATTAATTGCACTAAACAAAGATGCTGATAATGAAGCGGATCATACAGATTCTTTCTAAATATAAATCTGTATGAATCCGCGTCTAAATGAGCTTTACAAGATCGTTCAGAATTGTCTTTCTGCAAAAATATTCAGAGCATAAGGATCACTCACTGCTGCTTGCTCAATATATTTCTGTGCCAGCTTCGTATCACCAGTGTAACGATAGGCCAAAGCTAGTAAATAGCTATAATAAGCACTCCTTTGCTGTACGGCACGATCGCAGAAACTTATAAAGAAAGGAGTAGTGGCAAAATAACCCGCATCAATAGTCTTCATACCTTCTTTCCAATCTTGCAGTTTATAATTGATGAGCATATCCCCCTTGAAAGGCATACCCGTTTCACGATAACAAAGTGCCTGATAAAATGGCAATTCCGGTAAGTTCATATTACTAAAATAATCTACCTCAATACCCGTTATAAAATCAAAATTCTCATTGGCCTTGTCTTCCTGCCCCAAAGATTTCAAACAGATTGCTTCATAATATTTAAATGGAACCAATCTAACGATATTCCACAAACCTGCTCCCAGATTTTGAGGTAAAGTTTGCGCAGCCTTAAAACAATCAGTCGCTTCTTGCATCTTATTTTCTTTCATTAATCTACGCCCTTTCAGGAAATAAGCAAACATATACTGTTCTGCAACTGCATGCTCCCCACCTTCAGCTGGGACAAAGTTACGCCCCCTAAGAAGTTCTATTGCCTTATCCTCCTGTCCTGCCATATTATAAGCTCGTGCCCATTCAAGCATAATATCATCGCGGCTAATTGCAGACTTATGATTATTCAAGAAAGAAATACGTTCAATAGGAGCAACTCCTAACTTACCCATTACATAGACCGTTTCAAAAATCAACTGTTCGTCATTCGGCTTCAGAGATAATGCCTGCTTCAATAAAGGTAACACCTCATTTTTACGATCCATGTGTGAATAGTAAGCGATAGCCAGATTTCGTGCAGCACGATAATCAGTACTGGACAAGCCTTCCCAAAGAGCGACTGCCTTCTCATAATGTCCTTTAGCGTAAAGAGCACATCCCAACAGCAACTGCGCCTTCCGACTTCCCTGTTTTGCCCAATGAGACAAACTGTTCATTTCAATTCGCCGGCTTGGGAAAGCAATCCCTTCCGTTGCCGAATCATTCGGAGAACCGCCTTTTATATCTGCATATATGGCAGACAGACTAAAAATCAGAGGTTCGTGTGTTTGCAACATCTCTATCAGGGAAACAGCCTCTTTCTGCAGATTAGCGACAAGCAAAGTTTCTATAAGATCGAGACATACCTGATTCTTATCCGTCCGTATCTTTTCCATAAAATCCCGGGTACTAACTTTACCGGTCAGCACACCGAAGTAACGTGCCAAATGATTAAGTTTATCATTCGCTTCTACAGACAGATATTGACGTTCCGATGCTTTTTTATCTCCCTGCAAATAAGAAGCATATATCATCAACGCATTGGCTACAGCATTATCTTTATGATAAGTAATGGCAGTAGCAAGATGCTGAACAGCCTTGTCATACTCCAGTTTACGTATATCAAGCATAGCCGCATAAGTCATGGCGGAAGAAACATAAGCACTGCTCCATGCCGCTTTCCGGAAATAATCATAGGATTTCTCCTGCTCATCGAGCGCTAAATAGACATGCCCTAACAAATAGTACAGTTTCCCATTTTCAAGACGCGTATTGAACCGTGTCAACACTTTTTCCGCCCTCAAAAGATATTCCAAAGCCTCACTATAAAAAGCATTGCGTAACTTTGCTTCTCCTAAAGCGATCAATGCAGGAGCAAAATTCGGATCACGTTCAAGAGCTTCTTTATAATAGCTCTCTCCTTTAGTGGCAGGATCTCGGTATTGATCCACATGCAAACCTTCAAGATACAACAAATGCGGACTTTCAACCTTTTTGATATTCGGCATATCCTGTGTTGTATGAGGAATATTAAAAGTATCGTGTTTCTTCACTGTATAAGACATTAGAACAGTTCCGTCATTAGCAGTGACATCTATTGAATACCCTAACTTCATTCTTACATCCGCAGGCAACGAATATTCTTCTCTCGCCTTGATCGTCGCATTTCCCGAAAACAGAACCCGATCATCACCTTTGACCGCAATCTTCACATTACGAGTCTTATTCAGTTGCACTTTAATCGTATCCTTGACGTATATAGCTCCTGTCGTGTTCGCAAAATCCGGAACCCCGATTTCTCCGATCGGGAACCAATATTGCGAGAAGGTTTTAGTCTCCATCGGTTCAAGCCATGTAAAATCCGGCTGATTGTCAGAATAACTGCCTGCCATTAACTCACAATAGGCTCCATCTGTATCTGTGAGAGCATTTTCCCAAGACTGGGACAACTGATTGTAAGCCCATGTAAACATCTTCTTACCGGGTGATACGTGATGATCTCCGATGTGTACAACCCCGCATTTCCTGCCCGTATCATAACCGCCAAAGAAATCATACTGTGATGCCGCACTAAAATAAGAGGTAGGCTGAATCGTATTCTTATGCTTGCTTATATCAACTGCACCGTCATAACGAATACCGTTAAATATTCCTGCCGCATTTGTTGCAACCGGATAAGTAGTAACCGAACGTTTGTAATGGAAAAACACATGGCTTACATCGTGCGGAAAGAATATCTCATAATTCTTATTCGAAGGTACCGCCACATTCTCCCACCATAAAAACGAATGTCTTAACGGGGTGATATTCGACAATTTGACTCTCGTTTCAAAGATAGACTCACCGGGGTTAAGCACAATGCCAACCATACCTTTCATCCGGTCTGTCGGATCATGTTCCGAAACCCAAACGATCACTCCACCGCCCGGCAGTTTTTCTATTTCATAATCAGTGGGCATAAAAGACGAAGCCCGATGATGAAAAGGCCAGTTAAACTCCAGTCCACCGGAAATCCACGAGCCCAAAGCACCGATAAGAGCAGGTTTTATGACATGGTTCTTATAGAAAAAATCATATCCATTCGTTTTATCTTTGGCAGCATATATCTTACCTCCAATTTCCGGCAATATTTGTAGTTCCAAATATTCATTCTCTAATTTGATAAGCGTATATTCTTTATCCACTTTTTGTTCCCGATTCACTTTCAGAACGATTTTATTAGGATAAGGATTGCCACTCGAACGCTGGTGTACCCTGTTTTCGGCAAACATCGGCAATTCTTCACGTTCCGGTTCTGTGTATGTCGGAATACTGACTTTGCTTACAGACACCTTGACCGATTGCGCTTTTGCGCTTGTAGTAAGAAACAAAATCAGAAACAAAATATTGAAATATTTCATGAGTGTATGTATTATTATGATTAAAAAATATCTTTCATTTTACTCCATCCTGACACAACGGACAGATGCTGCCGAAGCACGGTCCAGACCTGTAAAATTAAGATTTGCATTATTATAATAGAAGTAATAAGCTCCTGTTGTCCCTGGATTACTAGTCCATTGGTACCCCCGATATTCCTGATAAGCAATCTTATTAGCTCCCTTATCCAGATAGCCTCCTGTCGGGAAGTAAGAAGTTTGCGAACCATCAATCACAAACAGATGCCCGTAATTGTTATCACATTCCGTTTTTGAAGTAAAAGTGAATCCCTGATAGCAATTCTGATCGGGCACACAATAGCCTTCCGGACAAGGATCATACACAGTTTTTACATTCTTGGTGAGACCATCAGAATTTCCCCATAGTCCGTTATTCCGCCATTCATTATGCCAGTCATTCGCAGAAAAAATTCTTATATCAGGATTGGATATAGTATAACTTACTGTTCCCACTTCAGCAGAAGTGGTTGCATTTGCGGTCAGCTCCTTGTTATCCACAGTTGTCGCACTCGAACGGACAATATCAAGCGGACGCGGGAACGGATCTTTGCGCCCCCACTGATACCACACACCATAAGCATTCTGATCTTTAGGAGTAACAGAAGTTGCACCCAAATTACGATCCATCATTTTGAATGTTCCCCGTTCCTCATTAATATAGGTAAGATCCGATGCTTCAGTCACCCAAATATGAAAAGACCATACGTTCTTGCCCGATGCATCTCGAATAGCCACAAGGGCATTTCCTTTCACGCCACTTACAGGAACTTTTAAAGTAGTTCCCTCCAATGCAGGAACAGCAGAAAGAACATCTCCTGATGAAGACGAATTCGTTTGTGTCCACAAAACAGTTGCAGACACAGCCTTATCGACTAATTCCCCATTGATATTCACCCTCGGACGATTTTCATAAGTATAATCTCCTGCCAATGAATAATAAGGTGTGACATCTATTTCAAGTGTTCCTGCAGATGCCGTACGATAACAGTTTGCCTTACCATAATACAATGTCACCGGCAATAATTCCATCGGTTTGACAACTCCGGCTTCAATAGTGAAAGCACCCGGAGTCGCTTGTTCGTAAATCCGTCCGGCAGCATCCGTTATGACGAAAGTCAACCCTTTGGTATAATTTACCGCAGGAAGAAATAAAACAAAGTCTGTATGAGCCGAGGGATTATTATCTGCAGAAAGAGGTACGCTTGTATCACAAGTAACCAATGTAGTAGCCGCAGCAGAAGGAGTAGAAGACTTCCGAAGTGATACGATTCCATCCGCTGCATTGACATCAGCTATACCCGACACCAGTTCTCCGTCATTACCGCGTACAGCTACAGATTTAACACTAATTCCCATTAATTGATAATCAGTCAGTTGTATCCGTACTCCACCACACAGATTTTTAAAAGAAAAGGCTTCACCATCAGAGGCTGCCGCCATCGGCAAAGATGATATTTCACTATCAGCATTGAACGCACCCATCCATTTCTGTCCGGCAAGTGCCGAAAAGTCAACAGCAAGTGTCGTACCTTCAAGCTGGCTGCCTGACGCAGCCGACGCCGGATAAATAGCATATCGGATGGCATCATCTACAGAAGCGTCCACCGGATCAAAAACAGCGGTACGAACACTATTGGCAGCAGTAGTATAAACAGCTCCATTCGGTGTTGAAGTGCCAAACAGCCGTATCTCATCATTTTGGGTCCAAACCACATTCATGGATGCATTAAGAGACGTGCGTGTTGTAGCAGTAACAGCACAAATGGCCGTAATGGATTTTTCTCCTCCTTTTACAGCCGGTTCCGGAGAAAGCACCTCGTCATCAGTTTGCACACAACTACCCAATGATAAACCAATTACCAGAAGAATCAGAATTTTATTTTTTTTCATGGTCTCGCAAATTTAAAATGTTATCATTATTTCCATGTACCTTCCGTATCGCCATTATTCCAGGAAGGTCCAGTACCGGTATCTCCTTCCCCCGGTAGAGGTTCAGGGTCCGTAGCGGCTTTTAAAACGATTGGCAACCATTTCTCATAATTCGTAGCAGTCAGTCCAGTAAAGGTATCATTACCATTCTGATCGTATAAGGTAGCATTAAACATCAAACGGTCGGCCACCACCCGAAGTAAAGTCCGTGGAATAGCCATTTCGACTACATATCCCTTATCGGCTGCCGTATCACCAAAAGTTCCGTGAACCGCACCCTTACAAGTTACTGAAGAATGACTGCATTTAATGGTATATTGAACTGCATCCGGAATAAGAGAGATTTTAAGAGGGGTTCCGGTAGCATCTCCACCCTGAAAAATCAATTCCATGCTGTCGTCTGTGGTCAAGTCTTTATCAAGACGTTCCACCAGACAATATACATTTTCTGCATCATAAGCAAAGCGGAACACGGCTTGTGTAGTGGACACACTTCCGATAAATAGCGCATCACTGACTGCACTCCAATCCGAATTGTCGGCGTCTATCACCGGTGTCATTCCGGAGGCATTAATCCGATGATTCAGAACAAACTGTCCAATCTGAATACGGGCAGCATCTTTATTCTCGCTATTGACAAAGGTAGCAGGCATGGCAGCTACAAGAGCATGCGGGTCAATAATTTCCGTTGCTCCCCAATATCCTTTTCCACTAAATGGCTGATACGTTTCTCCCCATTGGGAAGCCTCTGCGTTACCCACCTGCATGGTAAAGAGAGAAGAAGCATTATACGACAAGACAGTCTCTCCCGAGGGGAATTGTACCAGATAAGGTGCTGCAGCCTTCTGCACAAAATTGAGTTTACGGTCCGAAGGCCCTACTTCATCTCCGGTCAATGGAGCCGAAGCCCAGTTGTCGGAGCTCCACGCCATTGAAATATGATAAACGTCGCCTTCATCTCTGAAACGTGTTTCTGTAGCTACTGCAATCTTCGTCGAATTATTTAATTCGCGGGCAGAAGGCATCTGATCTGAATAAATTTGTTTACCCGAGCCATCTATAGCCAGTCCAGTCTTTTGACGGATCACCTTTCCAACGACCGTCCATGTCCGCCCATTATCCATAGAACGCAGCATGGCAGTCCCCGAATCGGCTGTGAGAGGCTCGCTATCCGTAAAATAGACCTGTATTTCACCCGAACGAAGTTGTAATGCATAAGGTTCCCAAGTCGTTCCCTGATAAATAATCTGGGCAGTCGACCAGGTACGTCCATTATCGGAAGAACGCCTCATCATAATACCATTACTCTGCGGATCGACCCTGTATCCCTGATTCAAGCGAAAGGAAGCGAATGCCAAAATATCCTTATTTGCCAGAACGACTGCATCACATGATGAGAAACAGCGTGTATCACTGGCACCGGAAGTTTGCTGGGCACTTTCGCTCTGAAACAGAGGACTGGATGCATTCTGCCATGTAATCAGATTAGTACTTAAAGCATAATAGACATTCCAAGCCTGTGGTCCCTGCTGGTATAGCAGCAAATAGGTCCCATCACCTAATTTCTTGATACGGGGATAAAGAGCATTCACAGCCGACAGTGCCGGACTTTCCAAAGTCAGCAACCGGCGATAGTCTAATTCGAGAGAACTATTCCCCCATTCGTCCGCATGAGAGTTCACTGCTATATTTTCACTTTTATTGAGCGACTGGATAGAGGTAATCTCTCCGGTGACCGGTTCAGGGTCAGGATTTGAATTAGGACGCGGATTGGGCCACTCATCCGTTGAGGTGTAAGATGTACAAGCAACGAGAAGCCCCATCACTGTTACCAAAAGGTATCTATGAGTTTTTAACTTTTTCATCATATTCATTCTTTTATTTGTTCAATCCGTTATCGATCAGTTTGAAGTCATACTTTTTATAAAATCAATTTCTTGTTGACTATAAGGTGTACCATCCAGACGGAATATATCATGAAACCAGATTTCAGGTTCCGGATCTCCGGCCTTGCTCGACCACTGTAAATGGAAATTACACTTTCCTGCTGTCAATCCCCAACTGATGGCACCTACCTTTTCACGCTTAAGAATCGGCATTATTTCTTCAAAAGTTGAACGGGGGCGTCCCATATACTCCTGGCAGATAACCGGACGATCAAACTGCTTCATGAAAGCGATGAATTTTTCCATTTCTTCAGGTCCGTAATAACAGTGAAAGGTCATAACGTCACAATTCTCACCCAGAAAACTGATAATCGGCAAATTACTGCGTGTGCCATGTCCTCCGGGATAAATCCATATCGGAGACGACAGCGGTTGCGAGGGATTCACCTCACGCGCCCAACGGAACACTTCGCGCAACAATGGCATGCTGTGTGCTTTCTGCTTGAAGTTTTCCGGTTCGTTATATAAACACCACAATAAAATACGATCATCTGCTTTAAAGGTAGTCATCACATCTTTCACGTAACGTTCCAGACGCGGATACGTTGACGGATCATTGACGGATGGCGCTCCGGGACTCTGTATCCATTGAGAGTTATGAACACCCTGTACAGAAGCCGGTTGTACACCGAGTTTCGGACTCTCAAAACGCCCGCCATTCGTAAAGAAAGTGACGATGGCACGCATACCATGTTTCTGACAGATACCCAGAAATGTATCCAGTCGTTGTTTAAACCCTGCCGGATCCGCTTCCCACACCATATCATGCAGGAATATGCGTACCGTATTGAATCCGAGTTCCCCGGCACGTCCCAACTCCAACTCCATGGTTTTCGGATCAAAAGTCTCCTCTTGCCACATCTCAAACTGATTGATTGCCGTAGCAGTAACGTAGTTGATACCCACCGGCCATTTTTGAGATGCGTACCATGCGTTTGCTTTTTCCGTCGACCATCTTTCAGCCTGTTGGGCGCAGCCGGTTGTTGTCAATAAAAAGAGAATTGTTACAATCAATATATTCAATCTATTCATAAGAAATCAAATTAATTAAGTTGTTAATACCCAGGATTCTGGTCTTTTGTCTGATCCAATGCTATATTATAATTAAATTCATCGGTAGGGATAGGCCACCAGTAGGCTGCATCTCCCACTTCGGATAAAGCCGAAATACGTCCGGCAGCCAAAGCTGCTTCTGCAAGCTTTCCACAACGCTTCAGGTCATTGTAGCGTTTACCTTCAAAAATCGTTTCGTAGCCACGCTCCTGCAACACCAGTGCAAGGAAAGCATCTTTACTTGCATAATCGGCCAGTTTATAGTCTGAAGAAGATGCTTGTGTCGGTTTCTGTCCGTAAGCACGTCGCCGCACCATATTCAATTTTTCCATGGCATCATCGGTAGGAGCTCCTTTCCAGCGACAAACAGCTTCTGCATAATAAAGCAGAATATCAGCATAACGATATACCGGATTGTCATTGGGGGTTGTACTGCTCCCTGTCCATTCCGAGTCTCTGAATTTCGAGCAAATCATACCCGTTTTAGTCAGTGCATTAAGTGTTCCATTCTGCGTTTGTTTATACAATCCGAACTGATAGCGTAAATCATTCTGGTCCCAATTCTGAATAAATTTATTCTTCTGATAATCGGTATAAATTCCTACAGCTCCCATATTCACGAAAGGATTGGGCTTGCAGAGATACATATAGGCGATGGTCGATCCACTATCGCGGTTGAACTTTATATAGAAAATTTCTTCAGAAGTGGCATTAGCCGTATGACCGTAAAGGTCGAGGAAATCATCCGCTTTGCCAACCTCAACCAGAGAATATCGTTTGGATGAAATAATTAAACCGGCTGCTTCAGCCGCCTCTTCATAGCGACCGGCATAAAGACAAGCTTCTGTTTTCAATGCCAATGCGGCATAACGCGAAGGACGTCCGGCAGATTTAGCCACTTCCGGCAGATTGGATGCAGCATAATCGGCCTCATCAATCACAAACTTCCAGATATCAGCTTCCGGAGTACGAGGTTTATTAAAGTCATTCATGTTCTGTTCATCAAAAAAAGGAACGGCGCCCCAATTTCGTGCCAGCCATGAATAAGCGAATGCACGTAGAAAACGTGTTTCCCCGGTAAGGTTGTTATACTCCTGTTGCGAGAGTGGAGTATTACCTATACCGTCAAGAATATTATTGGCAAAACGAATGGCACGATACAACACCGCCCAGCTATCTTTGGAGAAGCCTACCCCACCACTGGTAAGCCCGGTATCATAAGCTGTGGCATAGTTACCTCTTCCAATACAATAATCCGCCAGTCCTTCTTCCAGAACAATCAGATAACGGCTGAATCCCGGATCACGACGGAGTTGGAAATAGATGGAATTGATAACACTCTCCACTTCTTTGGCATTCGCCATAAAAGTCGTTGCATCCACTTTCTTCGGATGTTCTTCCAAAGAGCCCATATCTTCACAGGATGTGTTCATTGCCAGTATCATAGCAAAAGCGGCAATATATATCAATAATTTTTTCATAAGACATCAATTTTTATATGTTAGAAAGTGAGTCGGCATCCAATCGTATAAGTACGGGCACTAGGATAACAATACGAATCTACCCCCTGAATCATCGAGCTTCCGCCACCATTGGCATTTATATCCGGATCCCAGAAAGGGTAGCTCGTAATAGTAAACAGATTTTGGGCACTCACATAGGCACGGGCGCGCTTGATGAATTTGCTACGGGCACAAGGTACATCATAGGCCAATTCGAGGTTTTTAAGTCTGACGAAGCTGCCGTCATAAACAAACCGGTCGGACATTTTATAAGAAGTCTGGTCGAGATTGGGATATTTTGCGGTAGGATTCTCGGGTGTCCAATGGTTGTAGTACACCTCGCGCAACGTATTCCCGTTATATCCATAATCATAAGCTTGTGCAGCCATACTAAGCGAATATATATCATTACCTATTGAACTCTGGAAGAAAGCGCTTAGCGTAAACCCTTTATAACTGACTGCTGTAGTTAGATTGACTAGAAAATCAGGATTAGGATCACCGATGATGGTCTTGTCTGCTGCTGTGATGGCAGGATCGTCATCCATATTCTTATATACAATATGACCGTTCTCATCGTATCCATCTTCAACATATCCGTAGAAAACATACATTGGCTCACCCACACGCATCAGATTGAGCTGGTCTTTCAGAATGGTGTTATCCAATTCGCCACCGAAAATATCCTTATCTTCCGAAAGGACTAACACTTTGCTGCGATTAAGCGAAAAGTTGACACCCAAATCCCATTTCACAGCACGATCAATAATCCGCCCGTCGAGTTGCAACTCAAACCCCGAGTTACGGATGGAACCGATGTTACGCAGGGCAGTGGTGTATCCACTTGAACGAGGCATCTCTACATTGTTCAGCAAATCAGTCGTTTTCTTCCGATAGTAATCCGCAGTCATGCGGAGACGATTATTAAACAGGGACAGATCAACCCCCACATTAAACTGTGAGGTTGTTTCCCATTTCAAATCACCGGTGTAGGTATCCGACGGGACATACGCCACTGTTGTATTCTTATCGAATACTACATTTTCCGTCCTCAATGTGTTCTGGGTAGAATACGGTGAGATGGCAGTGCTACCAGTCACTCCGTAACTCAAACGGAACTTTAGATCCGAAAGCCACTCTACATCACGCAAAAAAGACTCTTGCGAAAGACGCCAGGCCGCTGCCGCTGAAGGGAAGTATCCCCATTTGTTTCCTTTACTATAACGTGAAGAACCATCAGCACGAAGACTGGCAGTCAATAGATAGCGATCAGCATAATTATAGTTGACACGTCCCAGAAATGAGAACAAACGCCAATCTGAATAAGAAGATGTCGGCAGCCCCTTAACGGTAGCTGCATCCATGTCATAGGTTTCTGTCACATCACTCAAGAAGCCTTCGGCCGTACCCGTTCCCGCAGTTTTCGATGTACTCTGTTCGTAGGTAAAACCACCCATCACACTCAAATGGTGTTTTTTTAGAAAACTCTTATTATAGGTTATGATATTATTACTTGTGATACCAACTGTTTCTCCAAATGTAATAGAGGCAGCCCCTTGTGAATTAGGGTATTGTAATGACTTGTAATAATCTTTGCGGTTCTGGTTATTATTTACGTTGGCAGATAACTGAATTGAAAGTCCGTCTATCGGTTTAATTGTCAATGAAGCATTTGCCATAATCCGGTTGGCATACCATTTATTATCCACTTCTTTCACATAAGCCAACGGATTTACCGGTGCAATCGGTTGTGTCTGGAAGTCATTCCAGGTTCCGTCGTCATAATGAGGTGTCGCTGTTGGCGGCAGAATCAGTGTAGAACCGATAACAGACGTTCCCCGGCTACCTCCCTGCGAATTCATCTGATTATGATTGGACCGGCTGAAAATCAAGTTGCTCGACACGGTGACATATTTTGATATATGATAATTCAGGCTCGAACGGATAGACATACGTTTATAGCCACTTTCCTTCACGATACCTTGCTGATCGAAATAGCTGGCGCCTAACGTTCCCTGAACTTTTTCCGTACCACCAGAGACATTCACAGAGTGGTCGGTAACAAGTGCATTACGAAACAGTTCACGCTGCCAGTTGGTACTATGCCGGGTAGATTTAATCTCTTCATCGGTATATATCGTCGGCTGATTATTAATCGCTGCTTTTTCATTCAGATAGCTCATATATTCCCAAGCATCGAGCAGCTCAAGTTCTTTAGCCAGACTCTGCACACCGAAGCTGGCATTGTATTCCACGGTAATCTTCCCTTCTTTAGCTTGCTTCGTCGTAATCAGGATGACACCATTGGCACCACGCGAACCATAGATAGCAGTTGCGGAAGCATCTTTCATCACTTCAACTGATTCGATATCGGCCGTATTTATCATATTAATGTCACCCGGAAATCCGTTGATAATCCAAAGCGGCTCATTGTCACCCCGAATAGAATTAGAGCCACGTACCCTCACTTGTATTCCGGCTCCCGGCTGGCCATTAGTTTGCTGAATCTGTACACCTGACACGCGTCCCTGTAATGCTGACGCAACAGAAGTATTTGCATATTCAGTAATGATATCGCCTTTGACGGAAGCTATCGAACCGGAAAGGTCCCGTTTGCGTTGTACGCCGTAACCTACCACTACTACTTCATCCAATGTCTCTGTATCTTCTTCAAGAACGAAATTCATTGAACGTACTCCGGCCACCACCTTTTTGCTCTGTGGGGCGTAACCTATAAACGTCACATCAATAGTGGCACTTTCTGGTACATTCTGCAACTCAAACTTTCCGTTAAAATCGGTAACCGTACCGTTGGTGGTACCTTTTACCAATACGCTTGCTCCGATGACCGCTTCTCCCTGCTCATCTTTCACCACACCCGAAATCGTCCGGTTGGTCTTCGTCTGCACCTTTTGTAAAACAATCTGTTTGCCTACTATTTCATACGCAATGTCACTTTTATCAAAGGCCTGTTTCAGCACATCCGAAAGATATTGAGAACCTCCTTTCAGGGAAACAATACGTGACAGAGGGATAGAATTATCGAACACAAAAGTATAATCTGTCTGTTTTTCAACAGCTTGTATCAGATTTTTTAAAGAAATCTGCCTGGCAGCGATATTGACCTTAGTCTCTTTCTGCGCCCATAGCGAAGGGCTGGAAAGCAGGCTGCCCAAAACAAGAATGCTACATAATATTTGTTTTAGCTTCAACATTGTAAACTCATTTAAGGTTAAATAAAGGAATTAATTATTACCTTTGTCTGCATAAAGCAAGGCTATACCTGTGCCATCCGTCTGACGGATAGCATACATACGCAGGTTTTGCTCTTCGGACGTGGAAGATGGCACTCTTCTGCGTCCTTTTTTATTCTTCGATTACTTTCTTCCGGTTATGCTCACCTCCTCTCCGTTAATAGTGTATGTAATCGGAGTCACCCGATTAATGATCTCAAGCATCTCTCGCAAAGATTCTGTTTTAATTGTCATCCAATAACGTTTATTTTCCGGTACATCATGCAATTGAATTTTGATGCCATACCATCGTTCCATTTTTTGAACTATTTCCTGCAGGTTCTCATTTTCAATTTTCAGCTTGCCCAATCGCCATACGGACTCTACTTCAGCATCGCAAGCCTCCAATTTACACTTCTCCATTTCATGCAAAGGAATAATGACTTTCTGATTGGGTTTCATATCTGCCAACAGCTTGTCCGTTAAAGCCGAGACAACCGTCACGTGCCCTCTAAGCAGTACAACTTCCAATTCTGAATGGTCTCCATATCCATTGACATCGAATGCGGTACCATGAACCAACACTTTTACATCATCTACCGATACATCAAACTGTCTCTTACTGTCTTGCACCACATCAAAAAAGGCCTGTCCGTTCAATTTTACAGAACGGCAATCTTTGGCATAATCCGTAGAATAGGTCAAAGTAGAACCTGAATTCAACCAAACTTTAGTGCCATCCGGCAAACTGACTTCTGCTTTCTGGCCAACAGGAGCTGTAAATGAGACTAATCCTACTTCTTCCTCTTCCGAAACCAGCAGAGAAAGCGAGAAACCCAACGCCAGTGCCAGTATAGCAGCAATTCCCACTGCCCGATACAACAACCGCCGCGTGTACATCTTCACAGGTTTCACCAGATTCAGATTACTCATTATCTTTTCCCACACACGTTCTTTATCAGGAATTACCGGATGTATTCCCGCATGAGCTATCTGCCAGCTCTCGCACAGTTCCTGAAATTCCTGTTCGTGCCCGGCATCAGCATTCCGCCATTCCATAATTTCCATCTCCTCCTGCGGAGAAGCTGTTCCCAATAGATATTTAGATATGATAATATAAATGTCTTCCATATTTAAATGTGTTTTATAAGCTCTTTTATTAAATAGACCCGTAACTTTTGAATTACCCTGAAAGCATTCGACATTTTTTTCATAACACTCACTAAACAACTCTATTTTTTCTCATTTAATGCATAAGTCAATGACTTTACCCTAAAAAGAAAAATCACCCTTACTACGATATATTTGTAGTAAAGGTGATTTTAGTAAGCTCAAGGCTTTTCGGACTACTTTAATTATAGCCAATATTAAGGAAGCATCTCAAATTCAGAGCCAACCCCTCTTGATTCTTATATAAATACATATTTTTTCATTCTTCCATTATAATAACCTTACTTTTGAACCACAATTTTCAACTTACAGGTACGTCCGTAAAGTAATGCCACACCGTCATAGGTGAGTCCGGTTATGCCAGCTCCCGAGTAGGCTGGTCCCTGGCTTCCTACCACTCCTGTAGGAGTAGCTATTTTACATCCTCCGGCAACTAACGCATCCGTATCATTTGCGGCTTCAATGACATGAATGACACCGTATTTGCCTGCTGCAGTAACAAAAGCAATATAAGAATTGTCTTTTATCTGCAGACTACAAGGATCATTCGGGTATCCATCAGACGCATTGACTCTTTGCATTAACATATCGGCACCTCCTTTAGCTATACTTTCCAACATATTCAACGCCTCAAAAGTATGAACGTCCGAAGCCGCATTTGCCATCATCACATCAATACCAAGGTCAACAACCTTATCATCAGGGATAAGGGTAAACAGCGTTTTGTTGGTAGCAACACCTGCCGGTTTGATCCAGTCATTCACATCGTAAGCTCGCCCTATCGGTCCTCCACTAATTCTTGACGCACTGACATAAGAGAAACCTCTGTTTTTAACGGCAACAAAGCTTGGATTTCTCCATATATTGATGAAAGCAAAGTCTACGCCGTTTGCCTTTGAGCCATATCCTTTAATTTCCTTCAGGCTTAATACATGCTTTTGCACACCTTGTACCATTATTCCCTCTATGGAGAAAATATAAGGTTGATCCGGTTCTGTTGAATGTTCCCATTCGGGTGCCATTTCGATATCGTTGAAAACAAGCGCAACATTATTGTCAACACCCTCAAGACCTTCGATATTGATAATCTTTTCCTCTTTCAACCCTTCTATATCTTCCACCACGATCTTGATTCCATTGGTCTCTTTATTGTCTACGACAGTTTTCAGGATAAATTCCATTTCCAACGGATTGCCTGATACCGGAATAGTCGTATATTCCTTCAGGTCACCCAGTACTTTATTACACAACGTATGTTTTATAGACTTAATGCCCACAGCAGAACGAATCACTACAGAGAGAGAAACCTCTTCATCGGGTACTAAAACAGGGAAATCTGATGGTTCGGTGAATATCTGGGATGGAAGTTTAGTTATCTTTTTAATAGGTATTACCTTTTGTGCCGTTTTTGTCAAAACGTCCGTTGATGTTACCAGTATCCCGGCTGCTTCACGCGTATTGACCTTAACATTCAAGTCAAATTCAAGTGTCATATCAGTTTGCAGAGTATCTATCTTTAAACGTTGACGTTCAGTCGCATTTATCTCTTCATATTCTCCATTTTCATCCAGCTTCAACAAGGTAGCATATATACTATGTATGCCTACAGCAGAGAAACTCCTGGCAGATATAGTCACCGTCGAGTTATACTCCACCACATCTATTTCGGAAGGAGAAATGAGTTCTACAGTAGGTGGCGGATACGCGTTGTCGTCCGAATAATCGGACTCACTATCACTACAATTTGTCAACAACAAACCCCATGGAAGGGCAAGTATCAGGATCATTATATTTTTGATATATTGCTTCATGACCGTTCATTTTTTATTTTAAAGATTCGATTTGTAATTGAAAACAATGTAAATCTCCGCTTACACTTGTTTCGGTTACCCCCCTAAAAGCCCATTTGTGTGAAGTCAGGACAAATATACAATACTCGGAGTCTCTATTTCTATTTTCCACTTCTACAAAAGAATAGGTATCAGAAGTTAAGTTAGAAGTAATTGCCGACTCAAGATTAGGCAATAACGCACGTTTAACAGTGCCTACCAGAACCGTCTGTTCGTTTACCTTTTTCTTGAAAACGTCGACAGCCGGAGCTATCAGGTCTTCACTATTTAATGATACAGAACAGAAGAGCATATCTATTCCGTTCACTGCTTCTGTTTTTGTTTCAAAATATCTGCAATCGTTTTTTACTACATATTGTGTCATTTCGGAAATAGTAGAAGGAAAAAGAACCGTACTGCCGATTATCTTTTTCTCTCCGTTACTATAGCTGACAGGTACAAACACCGGCACTTTCTTACTCTCTCTAGCAGTCTCCGTACCCGTATTTATGATTGCAGTTTGCCCATAGACAGCGTTCGTCCTGTCCAACAATGCCACTGAATGAACTGTGTTTCTGATAGATGACGCCACCTCTTTATAACTACAAGAGCTAAATAAATTTTGCTCTGACAAGTGCGCATAAACCAACACGTTAGTTGTTCTGAACCGGTTCCATTCCGGAATTTCTTCTCCCTTGTTATCCTCATCACTACACGAAACGAACAGGCAAGAGATGACACATATAAATAGCAGATATAGATAGTTTGATTTCATATTTCATTCATTTTACAAATTCAACTTCAGCAAACAAAGCCCTGTGGTCAGAAACTTCCGGATTAGATAAAACTTTAAACGACTTCACTTTCCACTTATTCTGTGGAAGTCCGAATATATAATCAATCTTGATTGTCGGCTGATCTGCCGGATAGGTGAATGTATCATCGCAGATTCTCTGCCAATTCTTCATTACCTCACAAATCACATTAGAGTCGGTCCGGGCATTAAAATCTCCCCCCAGCAGTGTCGGAGTATCTCCCGTACCAATCCGCTCATTAATCTGTTCGGCCATTGCACTCCTTATCAGATCTGTCGAATGATCCAGGTGAGTCGTTCCTATCCTGATTACGTCTGAAGTTCCCGGTTCCTGAATATCTACATATAATAGCGTCCGGGGTTCTTTGGCTCCGTCTATACCTTCAAAAGTTTTGTTATTGATATAAACAAAAGGATATTTTGAAAGGATAGCCACCCCATATTCTCCACCACCAGTATCCATCGCTTTCCCGAATACGGAAAACAATCCCAACTCCGCAGCCAGTTGAGTGGTGAAATCCTGATTTTTATTCCTTTTTGTGTTGTAATCTATCTCTTGCAACATTACAACATCCGGATTGTATTTTCTGATAAATACAGCATACTCCTTCACCGAGTAACCAGTCATCTGTCCGGACATCCGGCAATTATAGCTCATTATTTTAAGAGCCTGCGCATACGTACTTTGATACGCAAAGAAGAAAAGGCATACCCATACAATGGGCTTTAAAAGTGCTTTCATAAATTTGTTTTTGTTATTAGATTAAGTTTACTTATTCAACGGTATATGTATATTCTGATATTTTTTTAAAGCTAACCGGTGTTATGGATTGCATCACCTCCAACACATAGTTCAAATCGTTCCCTTTACAAACGAAGTCGTACGTAAACGAAGCAATCTTTTCGTTTTTAACTGTAATCTCTATATCAAAATGACGCGAGAGTGTTGTAAGCACCTCTTTCAATGATGCATTTCTGAAAATAAGCCGGTTGCTCTTCCAACTCGAAGCATCATCGTGATATCTATCTGTTTTTATTTTTATTACATTACTCCTTTTCTCATAAACTGCAGTTTGTCCGGGAAGCATTTGCTGCATAGGCCTGCGGCTTTGCACATGCCCGATATTTATACTTCCTTCGTCGAGTGTAGTTTTGATTACCTTATCCGAAGCGTATGCTTTTACATTGAAACACGTTCCCGTCACTTGTATTTTCACATTCTCGGCAAGCACCTGAAAAGGGGATTTCTTGTTTTCTGCTATTTCAAAATAAGCCTCTCCCTCCAACGTAACATTCCTGTTGTATTTTGCAAACTGTTCCGGATAGGTCAATTTAGAATCGGCATTTAACCACACCCGGCTACCATCAGGAAGTAATACAAGTAGCTTTTCACCCCTTACAGCACAGACCTCCCGATAAACAAGGTTTGCCTCACTACGACTTTGATAGAAATTATATCCTACACCTATCACTAGCAAAACAATTGCACAGGCTACCGTCCACTTAAAGAACAATGGCATCCTTGTTCTCCTGTTCTTTCGTTTTTCTTCCCGCATCACGGCTTCCTGAATATTCTTATAAATGCGATATTCATCAAAAGGAGGCAATTCTCTGTCGCCCAATTCGAGCTGTTTGCCTTCTATTATCCTTTGAATGTCGTCATCCATATATTTCCCGATGCCGTCAACTACTTCAAAGTCCTGATTTGTATGTTTCTTTTTTGATTTCATATTTCAATATCTATTAGTAATACACACTGTTACAAAAAAGTATTATACAGACTACGTTAAACCGTGTTAATTCAAAAGAACGTTCCATATCAGCAAAAAGTGATAAAACTACATCATACAATAAAGCAACAACAAACTAAGCTCTCCCACTGTCGCGCGAATCTGCTTCAAAGATTGGCTATATTGAAATTTAATTGTATTGATCGAAAGATTAAGTTTATCGGCTATTTCCTGATTGGAATATTTTCCCGAAACTTTCATTTCAAAAACCTTGCGGCGTTGCGGCGAAAGTTGCTCAAGAGCTTGCTGTATAATGTTCATTTGTTCTTGCTTAAGGTTTTCATTTTGAGAATTGTCTTCCAATTCCAAAACCATTGAAAGACAATCCTCAAGCAAATAGATATTTTTCTTTGAATCTCTCAACGTATTGAGCAGATCGTTCTTCAACATCGTAAAAAGGTATCTGTTTATGGGTTTTGTCTCGTCGATCTCTTCTTTTTTCAGCCAGAGTTTTAAGAATAAGTTCTGCACGGCATCTTCAGCCAATTCCTTATTCAGCAAATATTTAAATGCCAAAGAAAAGGTCTGCGCCGCATACGTCTTGTATACAATACTAAATGCCAGCTGGTTCCCCTCTTTCAGAGCCTTAACCAAAGCTTGGGCTTCATCCTGTGAGTATTTCTGGGACATCTTAATCATTTTAAATATGAAAAATAAAAACTTATTATATTAAGTCCTTATTTTCAAATATATTAATTCTTTCTGATATAGCATGAATCGCGAGCAACAAATAAAACAGGCCTCTTATTTATTTCACCAGTCTTTGATATTTGCTGAATAAAAAGGTTGAGAAGGATAATAATCCGTCAGTTGCTGAATGAATATCTTTTCGAACATCTTTCCGATCAGTTGCATTTACCCAACCTTCTTCTATTTCTTTTAATTCATCTTCAAGTTGCTTCTGATCCACCTCTACACCTTTCTCGGCCGCTTTGATGAATGTATTGATATACATCTCCCAGCGTTTTGCATAATAATCTCTTATCAATCCTGCCCACGAACGGCTGGCATAATCGTTCAGGCTTCCACCCCAAGTAGTAATCAAGTTGCGAGCGTTCTTTTCATAATAGTCTTTCAATTGGGGAGAATCTCCCATCTTCCGTGCATCATCAATCCATTTATCCAGAGAACAGTAAGGATGAAAAGCATTCAGCTTATCCAAATCATTCAATATCTCCTTCATTTTCTCGCCGCAAGCTTTCAAAGCCTGATAATCTTTAGCTTCAACCATCCTGTCAAACTCCATTTTCACATCAAGAAAGTAGTTTCCAAGCACCTGTCTGCCTACAGTTATCAAATCCAGGCGAAAAGCATCTCTCCGGTCAGAAGGTGCTTCGTTCAGTTTTCTCCAAACCTCTAGTAGTTCAACATTGCTGTACACATTACTTGTGCGTTTTTCACTGTTCTTATTCAATGCAGGGCGATACCCGGGTAAAGTACCCAATGTGCGCGGCACTTGTGCATAAATGTCATTGAATAATCGTTTCCAAGCATCGCGCACAGGCTGCGACACGCATCCCACATGCCTGTCAGCCAGACATTCAATCCATTTATTATCATCTACATTCAGGTTCCATGCTTTCTCAAGAATGTATTCGTAGGGAAACTGCATCACATCCAATCCTTCCAGCGTAGAGCCGACTCCTTTAAGGTTACCTCCACCGTTAATAAGAGCATTCTCAAGTCGTGCGCCACTTTCTTTGACGTTACCTGTCAAAGTCGTGTTTCCCCCGAAATTGCCCAGATAACACCAAATATAGGGCTGATCATGAAAATGCTCTGTTCTTTTCCATAATTCAACATTTTCACAATGATAATCAAGTAATATCATTTTATTCTGTGGCACTCCTGTCAGCAAAGCCTTCATTCGCTCGGAAGTCCATTTATCTTTATCAAAATAAAACATCCACGTCATTTGCATCCATTGGGCTTTGGGATCGGCAGCCGTCAATGTAGCGTACATATCCGAAGCTATCTTCCGCAAATATTCGGGTTCGAAACTGGGCGGGTCAACCTCATTGAAAGGATCTAAACCATAAATATGATCGGTTCCGAAAAGTTTTTTTTGTTCATCAAGAAATAGTTTCTGAATTTTCGCAAACAAAGCATCGTTAGGGTTCAGAAAATTACAACGGTATGCATCAGCAAAGCCGGCCCATTTGCCCAAATGTTGAATATCAGCCTCGGGATAAATCCGTTTTAAATCGGCAGGTACATGTCCGGCGAAGGCTGGTAATACGGGCTTCATATTCAATTCACGCTCACGTGCGAGTATTTTTTTCTGCAAGCTTACCTGGTGTTCCAGCCATTCCATCGGCAACGGACCGTTCCAGCGATCTATGTTAGCCATCCGATGCCAGGGCAGATACGGCGGTCCCGTGAAGTAAGAGCGTATTTCGATGTCCGACATTCCCATTTTCGACCAAACTTTATACCACACAGCTTCTTGTCCGGTAATTGCCAAAGGCATATTTATACCATTAAGGGCCATCCAGTCAATAAAACGTTCCCATTCTTTCCATTGCCACCAAGGCATCGTGTAACCATACGTGCAGTAATTCAGGAAAAAGCGAGTATCCACTCTCGCTTCCGAAACCACCTTCTCACCAACCATTGGCAATTCTTCAGGAATTTCAACGGCTATATCCGCATACCATGACACTGTAGTGAGACAGTAATATTTCAAGTAATGGTTCAGTCCCATCGCCATTGAATTGGCGTTGTTTCCACCGATTACAATTTTATCTTTTACGGACTCTATTGTAAAGCAGTCTTTCTCTCCTTTTAACTTTTGAAACTGAAAACTCTCGATGTATGACGGTAGCAAACGTTTCAATAATGCTTCCGCAACAGCTACATCTTTGTCTTTAGCCTGAAGAGCCAACGACATAAGCAGCATAACCAGACACGTGTATACACTTTTTCTTTTCATTCTGATTTATAATTTTATATAGATTTTTCTTTTTAACAAAACATATCCCAACAGCCCATTGAACAACAGGAAAAATACACCGTACATAAATGAACCGAAATAATTTCCGAATAACGGGTTAAGCAAATTATTGAACACAGCCGTATGGATATGCCAATGCACAAGCAATCCTCCGGCTATGCAACTAAACACATAAATTACAAGCGGATTCGCTCCAAATGCTTCGAAAAACGAAAACCACTTTTTATTCTGCTTCACATCAATGATATAGAGCAGCAATGCCAATGACAATGCCGCAATCCCACAAGTAAGCAAAACAAACGAAGGAGACCACAAACGTTTATTCAAAGGACAGGCATAGCTTAACAAATAGCCGGCAAACAACAGCGTGGTACCTATAAGAAATAGATTCAGCATCCGGCGGTCATTGTCTTTAATATCGATGATTATCTTTCCGCAAACAAAACCGATCATCACTTGAGACACAGCGGGAATCGTACTAAGTATCCCCTCGGGATCGACAAACTGGCGGCCCTGAAGATACATGTGGTTAGACCCTAAAATAGCCGAATCAACAATCCCGACGATATTATCCGCACTCTTTTCAAATCCGTTTCCAAATAACTGAAAAATAAAGTAGACAATCAGCAAGATAATAGCTAATGGCATAAAACGCTTATGCGGTATTGTTACGGCCAATAAGGCTGTAATACCATAACAAATCCCAAGCCGTTGCATAACTCCCATCAACCGGAGCTGACTCAAATCAAAATAGTTACCACTATCTATTGCTGTTATGAACCACTCCATAACCAGACCTATAAATATTAATAAGAGACTTCTTTTTATGATTTTCGCAATGGCCGGTCGACACTGGAAGTTATACTTACACAAGGAGATGTAGGTCGAAATACCCATCAGGAACATAAACATCGGGAATACCAGATCGGCCGGCGAAAAGCCATCCCACTTGGCATGTGCAAAAGCAGCAAAGTTATACCCGCACTTTCCTGTATTGTTGACCAAGATCATCCCGGCAACAGTAATACCCCGAAGTACATCAAGCGAAAGTAACCGTTTGTTCGGATTCATAATATTTGATTCTTTTAATTACTTATTATATATAAAATAGTCGTTTCGGCAGCTAACACTATCCCTATAAGCGATTCATAAGGTATCAGCTTCAGACGTTCTTTAAAGTTGAGTTCGCATACGCCTCCTGTCGCGTGAAAGAACGAACCATGTGGCAAATGGTCAAGAACTGTAGCTCCGGAATTAATCATAGCCGCTCCCCAAACTGCAGAAATGCCTATAGCCAATATCGTTTCAGCAAACGAAGAAGAAGCCAGTGTTGCTCCGGCTGTTGTCGATGCGGTAGCCGCTGACATCAACGCGCCTGATATAGGAGCAATCAATGCATCACTAAAATGAGCATGATCTAATCCTGTAAGAATCCAGTCTTTCAAAGAAGAGTTCTTTATGATGCCGGCAATAGTCCCAGTTCCTATCAGCAGAATAGCTACCACAGACATCTTTTGCAGTCCATACTCTATACTCGGAAGAATGTTTTTCCATTGTTTCATACAGATAGCACCACATAAGCCACCTACCGGCAAAGCTATCAAAGGATCAATATTGATTCCTGCCGCAGGACGTAATGCCAATAAAACAATCGTAACAACAGGAGCAATCAGACTGGTTCTTAACGAAGGCAGATTTCTCTCTTCCTCTTTATCCTCTGTTTGCATCATCGTTTTTTTGTTTTTTACCGATTGAGGCATCAGACGGATAATAACGAAAACAGTGAAAAACAAACCGATCACTGCCGGTAAAATATTGGCAAACATTACAGACGATAAATCCGCATTAAAATTTCCGGCTGCTATAATAGTGTTCGGGTTAGGTGATATGATATTTCCACACTTACCTCCCCCGATCATAGCTATAAGTAACACAGATGGAGACAAGTTCAGACGCTTGCCTATCGAAAGAGCCACCGGCGCAACGGTTATCACAGCCACATCAATAAAGACGCCTACCGTACAAAGCAACATCGTTGCGAGTGCCAATGCCATAAATACCCGTTTTTCACCCATTTTGTTTATAATCGCATTGGAGATGACCGTGGTAGCCCCGGTTTGTATTAATATGCCTGACAAGACTCCGGCTGTCAGAATCCGCAATACCGCCGGGGTGACCTCTTTCACCCCTTCGGTCATCACCGTAACAGTCTCATTTAAAGATAGTCCTCCCAACAACCCTCCGACTATCGCTCCGATAATCAGACTGTATGTCGGAGAAAGCTTTCTTATGATTAACAGTATGGATAATGAAAGCCCGATTAATGCGCCTATCGCTGTCATTGAGTATTATTTAGTAAATTGTTTTATGATTCTCACCACCTGTCGCACCGTTCTCTCTATGTTTTCTTTCGTAAACTCCGGTCGCATCGCCTCTTCAAGTGTTACCGGAAAAGGTTGAATAGGCAGTACGGCAGTAAACCCCATCCTATTAAGCGCTTCGGTGGCTTCGACCGCTCCCCCCAGCGCTATCACCGGAACCTGACATTTCTCACCGACACGTAAAATTCCGTCCAGCGCCTTTCCCATACCAGTCTGGCGATCCAGTTTCCCCTCTCCGGTCAGTATCAGGTCTGCCTGTCGGACGACCTCTTCGAAACGAAGCGTTTTCAATATAACTTCTATTCCGGATTGCAATTCTGCATTCAAAAACGGAAGCAGGCCGCCTCCCATTCCTCCGGCTGCTCCAGCACCGGGAAGCTGCGATATATCCATATTTGTATATTCCTTTATCACCTGTGCATAATGCCGCAACCCATTGTCCAACTCTATCACTTGCAACATAGTTGCCCCTTTCTGGGGAGCATATACATAAGCCGCACCCTCTTTTCCAAAAAATGGATTACTAACATCACAGGCGATCGTAAAATGACTCTCCTTCAATGCCGGATTCAATTGGGAAATATCTATTTGATGAACTTTTATCAGATTTTCACCGACAGGCTCCAACTCACCGTTTCCGTTATCTAAGAAGCGTGCACCTAAAGCCTTTAGCATACCAATTCCCGCATCATTCGTAGCACTTCCGCCGATACCGATAATGAATTCCCGACACCCGCGTTTTAATGCATCAGCAACCATCTCTCCAACTCCATAAGTCGTAGTCTTCATGGGGTTTCTCCGATTTGAATCAATTAATGGCAGACCGCAGGCCGAGGCCATTTCGATAATAGCCATCGCACCATTGTTTACGATACCATACGATACTTCAATTGGCTTCATGAATGGATCATGCACCCGACATGACACCGTTTGGGCATGAAGGGCGGAGCATAAAGCTTCTGTAGTCCCTTCGCCGCCATCAGCTATGGGGAAACGTATAATCTGACAGTCGGGTAATTCCTCCTGAATCGCTTTTTCGGCAGCTTTCGCTATCTCGAAAGAACCGACCGAACCTTTAAACGAGTCGAATGCCAATACAATCTTTTTCATAAAAGCTATCACTTATTTGTTTTCTCTATTAAACTCAATGCAGCCTTGACCGGGTCATCAAACGGAGTCGTACTGTTGCTCCAGGGAGATGTAATCCATTGCTCCTCCCATTCTCGGATTTTATTCCGGTCTTTTGTGAAATAGAGCTGTATACGAGGGATATAGTAGTCTTTAATCAGCCCGCTCCAGAAACGGGCAGCATAATCCTCCTGAATACCACCCCAACTTGTAATCAAGCGTTTGGCATTTGCTTCATAAGCATCTTTTTCCTGAAGAGTTGTTCCGCTATTGCGCGCAAGTTCCACCCATTCTTCTAATCGATATAAAGGATGAGAAGCCAATAACCTGTCAACGTCCATCAACAAATCAACAGTTTGTTGCAGATTACGTTGCGCTGCGAGAACACGATTCTCCGAATCATCTTTCAGGGCCTGCTTATAAAAATTTTCAGCTTTAGCCGCTACATAATACGAAACAAACTCAATGAGGTCGTTTCTGTATAATTCAGAGCTTTTCAGTTCGTCAGCGCAACTAGCATACAAACGTATAGCCTGCAAGTAATCATCACTAAGGTCGATTTTACTGATCCGCCGTTGATCGGGTATTACAGTTTGCCAGGTAAAACGGGGGTATGAATATAAAGAGCTATATGCTGTTTTCCGAAAAAGCTTCCAAGCTTCTTCCATGGCATCGGGATATCCTCCATAACGGGCCTCGCAGTATATCTTCATCCAATCGTCCAGGTCGATACTATCTGATGACCATCCCATATCAGCTAACAGTTCGTAAACAACCTCATTGTTTTCGAGTCCTTCAGGGGCAGAACCGAACCCAATCAAGTTACCTTTATTTGCGGCACGTAATGCTTTGACCGAGGAGCTTGCATACATATCCAAGTCTCCTGTCATGGTGTTTTTCCCACCAAAGTTGGGTACATAGCTGAATATCCATTTCTTTCCGTAAAACCCATCATGTACTTTCCATGTTTGCTCGGTGTTCCACACCCATTTCGGATAATCATTGCCCAAATCAATGATAATCATTTTATCATCAGGTACATTGCTTAACAAGGCTTTAAGCGATTCTTTATCCCAAAATGAATGTTGATATCCGAATGTCCATCCTTGTGTAACCCAAACGGCATCCGGGTTTCCGGCTGTAATTGATTTATAGATCGTTTCTCCATACTCGGCCAATAACTTATATTTCGCTTCTTTATCTTCCTTATCGATAGGCAATTCCATCTCGTTAAAACTATCCGAGAGATAATACGTATTTTCTCCAAACTCTTTTTCCCACTCTTCGACAAACAGTTTGCCTATCTCTTCGAAAAAAGGTGAATCCGGTGGCAATACATAGGCGTTGTACTCTTCATCAAAACCACCCCACCGCATGTGCCGGAATTGTGTGTCGGGATGTTTCTGCACGAATCCTTCCGGCACGAAACCTGCAAACGCAGGCGCTATGGGCTGCATACCCAACTCGCGCATACGGGTCAGGATTTGATGCTGCAAAACGATTTGGTTCTGTTGCCATGCATCAGATAAGGGACCGTCCCACTTGTTCAGATTGCCCATGCGATGCCAGGGAAGGTGTGCGGGGGCAGTGAAAAACTCACGGATTTCTTCTTTGTTCAATCCCATACGCAGCCATACCCGTTCCGCAATGGCTTCGCTGGCCACGGTAGCCAAGGGCATATTTACACCATAAAGAGCCATCCTGTCAATTTCCTTTTCCCAACGCTCCCAGTCCCAGTAAGGAGTAGTGTAGCCGAATGTACAAACATTAAGGAAATAGCGCAACTCATAAGGGGACACCTGTTCATACAATTCATAATCGGGCCACGGCATCACCGACGTTATGTGTTCACCGCTCCATGTTTTCATACTCTTGCAGGCCTCTTTCATGTACGTATGAAAAGCGTAACAGATAGCAACGGAGCTACTTCCCCTTAGGGTAAGCCGGCCGTCGCTTGCTATCACTTCGAATATATCTTTACCTTCGGATGGTTCGATATATTCAAAGTGGATAGACTGTGCTCTTTCCCCAATCTGACGTTCTATTAACTGTTTGGCGGGGGTGATAATATCCGTCTTAGGCTTGTGGCATGAGCAGAAAAAAAGCGTTGCTGAAATCAGTAAATACTTGATTATTGTATGTATCATAGAAAATCATAAATGTTATAAGTGAGTATCAATATTTTTTCTTCGATGCTTCTTTCACATATTCCAGTTCCGTAATAATCGGTAAATGGTCTGACAAAAGCGACTGAACAGTTTGTGTACTAATCACACGCCATCCTTTTTGCGGGTAAGCAAACAAGTAATCGATCTTAATCACAGGCTTCCATGCCGGCATTCCAAAATCATCGTTGCTTGCAGCAAACCAACTATCCATACCACGTATTGCCTCCGAGTAATGACGCGCGTTGAAATCACCTCCCAAAATTACAGGATATTTATAATTTTTGAAATGCCCGGTAATAAATTTTATTTGCTCCGCCCGTGTTTCTTGAGAGTTGACGTCCAGATGCGTAGAGGTAAAAACAATGGTATCATTACCCATTTCGAATAATCCCTCCAGCATGGCCCGTCTCTCATGCTCTTTGACCGGATGGGGCAGCATTATCTTTTGGACAGAAATATATGGATATTTACTTAACACCCCAATACCGTAATAACCGGTAGAATAGTCAATCGTTTTTCCGTAAAGCCCAAACATCCCTGTATGATAGGCAAGTTCGGATATAAAATCCTTCCCCTTCTGATGCGGGGTACGCTTACGGTCTGTTTTGCTATCCACTTCCTGAAGCGCCACAAAATCAGGCTTGAAGGATTTGATGTGATGAGCAAGTTCCTCTAAAGATGCCAGTTCGCCAAATCTTAAATTATAGGTCATTACCCGCACCCGTAGAGTATCTTGCGCATAGGCAACACCCAAAGTCAGGCATAAAAACAATAATAAATATTTCTTCATTGAATACATGGTTTCTATTTTTTAATGATTACTTTTCCCAGCCCGGATTTTGTCCTAACAGAGGATTCTTCTGACGCTCGGGATTAGGCACGGGCCACAAATAATGTTTCGTTGCGTCGAAGTAACGTGCTCCGCCTTCCGCAGTAGACTTTTCGTAGATAACATCACCAAACTCATCTACTCCGGTATCGGGATATGGGTTGGCGCCCAAATCATTCATACAAACTTTCAGGCTGGGACCGGTGATGGCACGTCCAAAGCGAAGTTCGCCTTCACGCCAGCGCATCACATCGGCGTATCTTGTACCTTCACCTGCCAACTCAATGCGACGTTCTCTTCTCAATTCGGTTTCGAGATCCATCCCCCATGCGCTAAGTTCGTCAAGGTTCATACGATGCATATTCACACGATCTCTAAGTCTGTTGATGGAGTAATCAATCTGTGTTTGTGTCAGTTTCTTGCCTTGTAGTTCGAAGGTGGCTTCGGCATAAATCAGCAAGATTTCGGCAAAACGGATGACATTGAGATTTCCATGTCCACCCACACTTGAGCCGGCCAAATCAATATCGTTATACTTTTTCAGATAGAAACCTGTACGGCTATTTGCCCCCACACGGTTATTATCTTGCAATGAAGCAAAACGAGGCAGATTAAATATCTCGTTGGCCTTATCCGTATCAGGGTCACCGTCATCTCCTCCCGGCCATTTGTCACCCGGAGCATATAAAGTCATCTTCATTCTAGGATCTCTGTTCTGGAAATAATCCACATAATGCTCTTCAGGCGACTTGTATAACGATGAGGTCTGCACACCGGTCTTTTTATAATATTCCAATCCGGTTTTTGCCGGTTTACCGTCTGTACACAGATAAGCATCCACTAACGACTTCGTTGGATTGAGGCGTATATAATCTGTCGGACTGCAAGTTTCATTGGGCAGACTTTGTGTACGGATTTCAGGTACAAAAAGGCTATATACGATGGCTTCGATATTTTTCGGATCATTCTCGACATCCCCTTCGTGATGAAATAGTTTTTCATATTCATACAGACCATAGGGACTGTTTTCGATGATATATTCACTCGTTTTTGCAGCCAGTTCCCATCTTTCGTTTTGCAAAGCAATACGTGCCAATATGGCTAAAGCGCCCCAGCGGTCAAGCCTTCCCAGTTTATCGCCTGTATACCTTTCTTCAGGCATGCGCTCTGCCGCCCATTTCAAATCCTCGACGAGCTGGTCAATGACTTTCTCTCTGGGAGTACGCTCGATATATGCCTCTTCGGGCTGGATGACTTCTCCTACCCAAGGTACATCACCCCAAAACACCGTGAGATAAAAGTACATAAGCGCCCGGATGGTTTTTACTTCTGCGGCATAAACGTCCTTCTTATTTTGAGCTACCTGCGCTTTATTATAGTTGTCCAGAAAATTATTGCAGCGATAAATATAGCTATACGCTCCTGTCCAATAGGTAGTGAAGGGGAAGCCGTCAGTATAAGAGTGCTTGCCTCCCGAAACCTTACTTAGTCCACTAGTAATATTCCCCCACATAACAGTTTCGGCCGTCGATTCACTCCAATTCACGAGATAGTCTTTTTGTAAAGCTTCGTAACAGGGAGGCAAGGCATTTTTAAGCTGATCTTCATTTACCCAGAATGTTACATTGTCCGGCTCGTTAGGGTTCGTTCTATCCAGAAAATCGCTACATGAGGTAACTATACCAAAGAAAGCAATGATTAAAAAGTATTTTGAGTATTTCATCTTTATAGTCGTTTAATAGGTTAGAATGTTATTGATAATCCAAAAACATAGGTTTTTACTTGCGGATAGACATCTCCGCTGGTGGTCCTCACTTCAGGGTCATAAGCTCCGAAGTAATCGGTTTTAGTAAACAAGTTATCTGCCGAAGCATATACTCTAAGACTATTAATACCAAGAGGTGCCACCATTCGGGCAGGAAAACGATAACCTATCTGAATATTCTTCAGGCGCAAGTACGATGCATCCTCTTTCCAGTAGTCACTGAAGAGCCTGTTGTGCTCCTGCGACTGATAAAGTCTGGGATAAGAAGCATTTGGATTCATAGGCGTCCATCTGTCAAGATGCTCTTTTTTAGGGATTGAGTAGTCATTGATAAACGCATGCCGAGCCTCATCCTCAAGGTAACCGGCAACTTTGCCTACGCCTTGCAAATAGAAACTGAAATCAATGCCTTTCCATTCTAAACCACCCTTGATTGCATAGGTGTAATGGGGCTCTTTCTCGCCAAACACCACTTTGTCGTAGTCATCAATTACCCCGTCGGGAGCGCCGTCAGGACCACTGATGTCCCGATACTTAATATCTCCGGGCTGTACAATGCCGTTTTGTGATGCAACAAGAGGAAATTTTGGTTTCTGGTACTTACCTGTAGTTGTATTCACCGATTCGAAGTCATACACTTGCGCCAGTCCATCAGTCAGATAACCATAGAAAGCACCTATCGGATCACCTACCCGACGATACGAACCGGAAGCCGTACTGGTCAGCGACTCCGGAGTTCCACCCAAATCGGTAATCTTATTACGAGCGTCCGACAGATTGAACCCGAGATTGTAATTTACACTTCCGATCTTATCACGCCATGAAAGATTAAGCTCCCATCCTTTGACATCAATCTTACCAAGATTGACATAACCTACGTTACTACTGGAAACCCCGACAATAGCCGGAACATCGGGACGAACCAATGCATCAATATTTTCTTTCTTATACCAATCAAAGTCCACATTCAGTCTATTGTTCAAAAAACTAAGGTCTACTCCGAAATTAAGCATGCGGATGGTTTCCCACTTGATGTCGGGATTACCGATTTTATTTTGCCAAAGTCCCATAACAGGTGTATTAGAAGCTCCGATAGGATAAGACTCTTCGGTTATGATAGGTGACAAGTAAGGGTAGTAATTACCGGGAATGTTTTGATTTCCCAACTCACCCCAGGAAGCACGCAGCTTACCCGAGCTCAATACCGAAGTAGCGAACTCCATGAATTTTTCACGTGAAAAGTTCCATCCTGCCGAGAACGATGGAAAATATCCCCAACGATTGCCCTTGGCAAATCTTGAAGTTCCATCAGCACGCAGGTTAGCTTCAAACAGGTATTTACCGTCAAAAGCATAGTTGACACGACCAAAGTAAGAACGTAAAGCCCACTCGTCTTTTGTTCCGCTATTCATAAAATTAATCATTCCGGCACTAATAACGTGAATATCCTCAACCATCACATTATCACGTGTAGCCCCCAACGTGCTTCTGTTTTCCCACTCTTGCGAAAATCCCAACAATGCTCCCAACTCGTGGCGTCCTATGGTTTTATTAAAGTTCAGGGTGAATTGCAGCGTTTGGGTCATAACGTCGAGATGGCTTTGTGAGATATAGTCCTTGGCATCTTCATTTGCTTTCAACGGGCTACCGTCCGAGTAATAAGACAACATCTTCGGGTTAAACTCATCCACCTGGCGGGTATATATATTAGCAGAGTACTGCATACCTACGTTCAGTCCGTCTATAATTTTGAGATCTGCATTGAAAATACCATTGAGCACACGTGTTTTCCGTTCTTCCATTCCCGACTCATAAGCTACTTGCAAGGGGTTACGTACCGAACCGTACGACCAGTTCTCACTATCTACCATCCGGCCATTCTCGTCAGGAATTTGCCACATGACGGGAAGTAACGGAGACATACGCTGTGACAAGCGGAATACTCCTGATGTGCCGCTATAACCTAAGTCCTTTTTATAGAAATCGACATAGCTCATCTGTCCGGTCAGTTTCAGACGATCGTACACCTCCGTGTTTACACTGATACGCGCATTATGTCTTTTGGAACTATATCCGTCACCTACAACCAGTCCATCCTGATCCAGGAAACCATACGACATAAAAAATCCGGTTTTCTCGCTTCCACCCCGTGCGCTCACATTATGCCCCGTTTGAAAAGCCCGGCTTTTGTATATTTCGTCAATCCAGTCAGTATTGGAATATTCATTGGGATACAGTCCCGAATCATATTTATCGAAAGCCTCTTGGGTATAAGGCTTGGAAAATCCGGCAGCACTCATGGCTTCATTGGAGAGTTCCATGTATTCCCTTCCGTTAACAAGTTCGGGCAATGCTGTGGGAGTCTGGAATCCGGCATATCCGTTATATTGGAATACTACGCGCTCTTTCTTTTCTCCCTTTTTAGTCGTTACAAGAATAACACCGTTAGCGGCACGTGCTCCATAAATGGCCGATGAGGCGGCATCTTTCAGCACTGATACGCTTTCGATGTCCGAAGGATTCAATAAGTTGATGTCTCCCCCGGCTACTCCGTCAATCAAGATCAAAGGTGCTGTACTACTGTTAATAGTTCCCGTACCACGAATGTTGATGCTGGGCACAGCACCCGGCTGTCCCGAAGAGGAAACAATACTAACTCCAGGCAACAATCCTTGTAGCCCTGTAGTTACGTTAGTAATAGGTCGGTTCTCAATAGCCTCCGCTTTAACCATAGATACGGCACCTGTTACATTCACTTTCTTTTGCACGCCATAGCCTACAACTACTACATCCTCCAAGCTGACAGCATTTTCTTTCATCACCACGTTTACTGTCGTTGCTTTCGCTATGACGCTTTCTTCACGATAGCCGACGTATGAGTACCGAAGTGTACTTCCATAGGGTACCTTGATGGAATACTGACCATTGATATCGGTGATTGTACCCGTAGTCGATCCCTTTACCGATACGGTGGCTCCGATGATCGGTTCCGTATTCTCGTCAGTAACTTTACCTTTCACATACAGTTCCTTTTTCTCTCCTTGCGAATCAACAGGGTCAGTTTTATTTTGATATTCTTTATTATAAAATAAAATACTGTCATCCAGGAAACGGAACCCAATGTTAGTCCCTTTTAGCAAAAGAGTTAGTGCTTTGTTTACATCTGTGTCTTTTACCTCCAATGACACTTTCCTACTCGTATCCACAAATTCTTTGCTATAGGCTACATTCATCAATGCCTTCTCTGCTATCTGACTGATAGCCTCTTTAAGAGGAAGCTCTTTGATACTAACCGATATTTTTTGCTGTTGTGCATAAACAAAAGCAGTGACAAATATGCACATTAGGGTTACAATACACCTTCTGCCGGTGGATGAAAAAGGAGAATCTTTTTCCATAATATTAGTCTTTAAAGTTAATAGTTCAATATCTATTAGCTAATACACAAGAGGTATTAAAAAGTATTACGGCAAATAAGTTAATGAATATTAATTCGGGAAATATAGGAGAACTTGCCGGAAATCAATCCATACTTGATAAAAAAGAAAGAAAACACTTCAAAGGTATCGTTTTTAAAAGAAAATATAAAGGGGGGATATCGTATTTTCTCATTTAATGCATAAATTAGTGTCTTTACCTGAAAAAATTAATATCTTTGAGTGCACAAATTAATTCATTTGACTATAGTCAAACGAATAAAATCATGTAGCCGGAGACAATATTTACTGAACAACTAAAAACAAAATAAGACATGAGTGTTTATTACGATCTTTATGCCAGTGGCAACCCACAAAAAAAGGATGAGCAGCAACCACTTCACGCACGAGTGATTCCATCAGGAACTCTTGATGCTAAGAAGTTTATAGAATTAGTATCTAAAAGCAACGGCTTCAGTCAGGCCACCATTGAAGGATGCTTGCAAGCAGTTACCGATGAGTTACAACATTGGTTGAAACAAGGCTGGATTGTGGAAGTCGGAGAATTAGGTTATTTCTCCTTATCGCTGAAATGCGACCGCCCGGTAATGGAGAAAAAAGAAATCCGCTCTCCTTCCATCCACCTGAATAAAGTGAACCTTCGCATCAACAAGAAATTCCGTGAAAGCATGGAACCATTACCGTTGGAACGCATGGAGTCACCCTACCGAAGCAATGGCAATCCCGATGAAGACAAATGCCGTAGCATCCTTATGCAACATCTGGATGAACAAGGTTGCATCACTTGTGTCGATTTCACGAGACTGGCCGGCATAAGTCGGTACAAAGCAACCGGGCTGTTAAATACCTATTTAAAAGAGGAAATTATACGAAAATACGGAGGAAGCAAGACGGTGGTATATTTAAAAAGATAATTGGCATTTACTCTTCTGGGCAGTTGGATTCAGTGAAACATTTCCGGAATTAGAGGAACGTTTTCCATTATTATTTCCTTTAATTCAGGAAACAATTTAAATCTTTGTCATGTAAAACAGGAAACTCCATGAGAAAAGATATCATTAAGTCGCTATTGCTATCAAACAAATTGAAAGGCTTGTTGGAAGCCACTTCTGTACTGGATGCGAAAATCTTATCATTATCACGAAGGGGAGCGTAAAATAAAATGTGTCAAAAGTTTAAGGAATCCGCAAAAATGGTCTTAAACTTTTGACACATTCATTTTTTACTATTCAAACCGAACTTCAGAGATACCTACGGATTTTCCCTGTTGAGCATCTATATTCAAACGTATAGCCTCTACCTCAACATTACTACTCGGATGGATAACATTAAACCTATCCTTACCCAACTGATAAGAATCTGTAACATATAATTCAAGAACTTTCCAGATTCCTTTTGATTTATATTCTACTTTCCAGCTTACGGGTAGCAGAACGTTTTCTTGAGGATTCTCCAGCCAATATACGGAAAGAGAGTTTAAAGTATACGGAGTTTTAAAATCGAACGTCAATTGTTGCTCTTTTCCATTCTCCGCAGGAATAGAGACCCATCTCTCCAAACTAAAATCAGCAGAAGAAGTAGCCACTTTCCCATCGCAAACTGCCTGCTCTGATATTGCATTTCCACTTGCGACAGACGAAGCCGATATTTTCCCAATCGAATCCATATACTTCATTTCTCCTTGTTGCAACCCTACAGTCGAAACCTCCTTATTCAGCCAGACAAGCATTGTACGATTATCTCCTCTGTTACACCAGGCATAATAAGGCACTAAAGAAATTCCGCCCACTTTTATAAAATCAAGCCCCTTCAGTTCACCGGTTTCTTCAATCGTAACCTGTGCCTTTTCTTCCGTCGCATCGCCCAAGAATAATTGCTGAACAGGTCTTCCATTATCTATTTCTTCCGCACAATAAACCAATGGACCACGTGTCACAGCAGTTTTCCCCACATTATCCTCCACTTCCGGAATACAGTCGACAAAACGAACAAGCATTGGCAATTCAAGCTCTACTATATCGCCACTCACCCAGTCACGTTCTATTACTGCGAAACCTTTCTTCATCACATACTTCACTTTTTCTCCGTTTACACGCACCTCAACCGGCAGATGCCGTTGTTCTTTGTAAGGATAAAGTCCGCCCGGCACAAATTCATCTTTCGTTGCCCAAGTAGGAATACGCATACTTATTGAAAAACGTTCTTTCTTCTCCGGAATAACGACAAGGCGTACTTTTCCGTCAAATGGATACCCTGACTCTTGCTCCAAAGCAACTTTTCCTCCTTTCAAAGGAATCGTTGTCCTGCTTCCACCATAAAGAGTAAGATAGATATTATCTTTACTATAAGCATACATATATCCCGGAACTTGCAGAATGAGACGAGATATATTAGGAGGGCAACATGCACACCCAAACCATTCAGCCCGACCACCATTACCATGGTTAAAACGCCTTTCTCCATCAGCTTCCAAAGGATTCACATAAAAGAAACGATCCCCCTTCAAGTTAATTCCAGCTAAAGCATTATTGAATAAAGACAACTCGGCAATATCCCAGAATTTTGCATCACCGCTGCCCAAAAATAATCCTTGATTAAAAAACACATTTGCTACAGCAGCACATGTCTCATTATAAGCTGTCAAATTAGGTAACTCATAAGGAGCACCAAAACCCTCCATACCTTCTACTGCGCCCAACCCTCCGGTTATATGCATGCGTGTTGTAACCAAATTACTCCATATAGCCTGAAGTGCCTTGTCATAATCATGGAGTCCGGTCAGTGCATCCACCTGTGCCATAGCCGTATAAAGATAAGCTGCCCGCACGGCATGTCCCACCGCTTCTGTCTGTTGGCTTACCGGTGCATGCTGCTGTGCATAAGTAGCTGCCATCACACCTTCTCCCTCCGGACGGTAAGTAACTCCGCGAATCTCCAAAAACTTCTTAGCCATATCAAGATACAATGGTTCATTCGTCACCCTATACAATTTACAAAGAGCCAGTTCTATTTCCTCATGTCCGGGAGCTTGATTAATTGGTTTTCCATTATTATAATTAGGATCTCCTCCTTCAAAGAAAACCTTATTCACATGTTTGGCACTCTTAATAGCGACATTTAACAATTTATCTTTACCCGTTGCCTGATAATAAGCAACAGCGGCCTCATATAGATGCCCTACATTATAGAGTTCATGGCTATGCACCAACCAAGAATAAGGCTTCTCTCCCATCTCACGAGGATCGGGATTACCACAAATATGAGAAATGTACAGATACCCGTCTTCTTGTTGAGAAGCAGCGATCAACTCTGTCACATCATCCATGAACTTTTCCAATTTCTCATCCGGCTGTATCATAAGTGAGTAGGCAACTCCCTCCATTACCTTATATAAATCCGAACTGATGAAACGATGTGTTTCCGGCAGTTCGGTGGGTTTACCTGCACGAAAAGCAGCACAACGCCTGAACCGTTCAACAGCCGGTGCACTCTGATAAACAGAAAAAGGGACTGTAACGCTTATCTCTGTCTTCATTCTTTCTTTCCAAAAACCATCAGTCAACGTTACCTGATTAAAGGGGATGGGGATGATCTGCTGTTCTTCCTCCACACAAGCCGTTGACAAGATGCACAAACTAATTCCTACTAATAGATGTCTCATTCCTATTTCTTTTTAATTATTACTTGCGTATATTTATCCATGACCGGTATTTCCAGCTGACAAAACAGATGTGCCTGATTCATTATTTCAAAATCTTTCACTTCTTTTTGTCTAGCTATAACAGTATACTTTCCTTCAGGAAGTTTACCTTCAAGAGTCATCCTTGTATGATGAGGTTTCCCGGAACGATTTTCGATGACAAACGCAAGCTCATTTGTTTTTTTCAACGTAACAGGATAATCCTTTCTGAAACCATCCTGCTCTAATTCTACCGAAAATTGGACAGGTGTAAGAAACCGTATCTGTCTGCGTACCCCGTCATACGGAACCATACTAATTGTTCCTTCTCTGTCCACAGCCACATTGCCTCCATAAGCTATCAACCCAAAATCGGGATCATCCACTAAATAGACGCCGGCTCCATGAATCCCTCCCGTAAGCCCATGATCTATTTCACCATCATATCGCCACGGGGCACGCCCAGTTTTTATATAGCTCATATAGGTACGGGAATTCTGATAAGGAGAAAACGCCCAACCCACAGCTCCATCATTTTCTTTCCCTTTATACCAATACCCAAAGTCAGTTTGTTGCGTACCTGTATTCATCAACGCCCATGAAGCTAACAAAGAATTATAGCCATAATTAATATATTTCTCCGGTTCGCTGGAAAATTTATACGCATAATCCAGTAATGCCACACCCCCCATCTGCGTCATATAATCGAGATTTACGTACTGTCCGCTCCATGCCGTACCCAAATTGGCATATCCAGGTTCAAAAATTCCGCGCAAAGCAAGATTCCCATCCAACTGATTTTGCATGAAACGCTCTATGGAGACAGTGTCAAATGAGGTATACGAATACCATTTTTTCTTATTCTTATCATACCAGAATTGCTCCTCCGGTTGCATCGGATTCAATTTTGCATATTCGGCAATGTAATAGGAGGATTCAAAGGCAGTGCGGTCAACAAACATCTCGGAACCGAACGGCCAAGGATCTTCATAAATCATATATGTCACCTTCTTTTCCCATTCGCGACGTAATCTAGCTGCTGCTTCTTTCCTGCCTGTATTTTCTAAAGCAGAAATAATATATAACAAATACCTTTCATGAAAATTTCCTTGCTTATAAGCCCAGTCAGTCCAACCGTGGAAAGCCCACTGCTTTCCCATCAATATATTGTATGGCACTTCAAAATAGGCCATCGCCGTACGGTAAGCCCGTTCTAAATATCCATTCGCATCCAAGTAAGTCACCATATCCGGATGATCTTTCGCAATCCGGTACAGATTATAATAAATAGCAAAATGAGTGGTATAATCAAACGTTCTCCACATGCGTCCTTTGCCTGAACCTCCATCCTCATATCCTCCATATTTACCACTGCGATTCTGATACCAGTTTTCACTTCCATAGATACCATACGGATAAGGGAGTTCCTTATCTGTACGTTGCAGTTTACCCCAAACAAAATTCTTCTGATAATATTCCAGCGAAGCTATTTCGTTCTTATCCGGATAGATCACATTCTTCTCGCTTACATAAATAGGCTTACTATTCGAAGGATCATCAGAACCTCCCACCATAAATTCTTCCCGAAGTTCTCCTAAATAGTCGGGTGAAAGCAATTCTGCCTTTTTCATATCCCACAAACTATACAAACCATTATACCACTTCGTCGAATCCCGATGCTGCTGTTTATCTACAATAAAACGGGCACGTTTCTTTATGAGCGTTTCTAAAGGTTCTGTTACAAAGAAATCCAGATAACACATTTGTCCGTTTCCATAGTTTACCGTAATCAGATTCTCACCTAAACGGGAAAAACGAAACTTATAAATATACTTGTTATCTTTCGTCTTGCCTATATTAGCTACTTTGATTTGCTCCGGATACTCAACAGTTAACTGCTCAACGGGCAACTGTGTCTGTAAAGCACAATACACTTCCATTTCGGGTGTTACTACCATTCCCGGAGCAACTTTCACCAAGACATTTCCTTTATCATACAATTTTCCCCTTAAATCAGTGTAGTCTTTGGCTACAGTAAAATTAAAGCCTGTGAGGTAACGCTGATAAGGGGCCACCGTCTTTGAGGTAGAGGGTATTCTCCAAGTATCGTTCGCCCGATCGATAACATTCGTTGCATGCAAATAATACTTACCATCCCAAGTTGCATATTCCATAGCAGTCCCTTTTTTCATTGACATCAATAAAATGTCGCCCTGACCGGTATATGGTATCCAATAGAGAAAAGAAGAATTTCCATTTAAAGAGAAATGCCTATTCAGGTTTTGATAAGCTTGTACGGATTCATCAATTGCTCCAATCGGCACTGTCAGACACATATCCAGAATATTAACCACATGATGGCTTCGGTTGAAGAATTCAATATCCCATTCAATCTCTTCTCCACTAACAGTGAAGGTCTGATAAAGCCGGACTCCGGCAGGAAGTTGCCAGAATATTTGTATTTTTCCCGCCGTATTTTCCAGTATTTCAGACTGTAAATCAGAAAGATTAACAGAGTAAGTCTTATTGTCAACAAGATAATTAAAATATAAATCTCCCAGAATCTTTCCTCGATCGACATAGTTCCTGTGATGATCGCTTCCTTCGAAAACTAGTAATTTAAGCCCCTTTCCATCTAGATTGACCTCAATTCGTGGGACTACAGCTGCCACTGTACTCCCACAAAAAACTAGCCAAGCCAACAAAACGGTCATACAAAGCTTCATTCTCATAAGTTCAATTTTTCACTGTTATTTTGAATGTACTTAAAGATCTTTTGTGAGCATAATCGTTCAATGAATTACTTCTTTGATCGCTATAATCTATACCACTATAGTTTTTATCACCTACATTGGTAGCTACAGCCGTAATGGTAAACTCACCAGGTTCGGTATAAATATACTTATAAGTTTTCTGAATTCCTCCAGTCGCATATACAGAACCCAAAGAAACACCTGTATGCCACGGTTCATATTCGTCCGTTCCCATCTCGATAAATGAGAGGTATACGTCTCCCTGAAAACCTCTATATTTGGCATAATCTGCTTCGTGGACAGGCAAGCCTGTTGCAGGATTAAGTTCACATTCGTAAGCCTCATCTATTCCGTCTCCATCCAAATCGTATTTATAAGGTGAATCATCAGCCGCTGCATAAGTAGGACGTCCATTCACATACATATCGACTTGACGGAGCACTAGCTTTTCTCCATCATTCAGAAACTGCTGCAAATATGAATCACGGTTATACATCTCTCCAAGTTTATAGAAGCCTTCTGTCGGTCTGCCGGAAAGAGGATCATTTGTCTGAAATGCTCCATAAGAACGTTCGTCCATAAGAGTGCTGTATTTATAACCGGCAGCATGTCCGGCAAAATCCGCCAGTTGCTCCGTATGTAATCCAAAATAGGCAGCTACCCAGGGATCATTAGAATATTTTCGGATAGCACGATCCGCATCACAAGCAACAAAACGGCTCTCAATCACCGTATTACCAGGCTGATTATCAAGGCCTCCCAAAATATGAATATCCGGTTTCATCCGTATACCTGAAGGAATCCTGCGATCTGATACTGTAAACTTCAACTGATTAGTCCCGATATAGCTCATTTCCATCAATGCTTCCGGAAAATCCCCTTTTTTATAAGGAATCAGTTGGATATTTTCTATCGCACCGAAAAATTCAAAATCCTTTTTCACCTCTTCAACAGTCTGATAATTTTTGAAATACTTATAGAATAATGTCTTCTCTCCATTCTTCGCATAAGAAACCCGATAGCCTTTTTCATAGAAACTATTCCAGTCATTTTCCATGATTGCCTTGATGCGCGAACGTTCGAACATTTTCCCTTCATCTCCCGTAAAGAGAGAAAGATATTGGGCATCTGTAGAAATTGTAATTGTCACTTCGTCTCCGACTTTGGGATTCTCCGGAGATACGGTTACCTGAACGGACGGAGCTTCCACATCTGAACCAAATTTTTCACATGATGCCATAACAGACATCATCATTATCATAATTAAAATAGATTGATATGTTTTCATATTATTCTGACAATTAAGTTAATAGCCCGGATTTTGTTTCATTTCCGGAAAGAATGACAACTCTGTAAATGGTATAGGCATCAATACGCGATATACTTTCTCTTCATTGAAAAGATGCCATAAATATTCTCCTCGAGCAGGGTCACCATAAGGTGCGTAGAATTGTAAAGGATCACGATAACGGCAAATATCTTCCAGATCTTTCATTGCAATGTCCGGAAAACGGGCTACATCGAGCCAGCCACAATCATCTTCAGCCGCAAGTTCCCTCAAACGTTCATACATCAATTCTTTCAACGCATTATTTGCACTTATATCCTCCGGAATCATCATAACAGAACCTTCCTGATAAGTATAAGAAGCATCACCCTGACTGGTAAACATATCTTTTACAGTACCTTGATTACAAGCTCTATTCCGGACAATATTCATCGCTTTCACTCCTTGCGAAATTGTCCCTTGCATAATCAGGGCTTCTGCTTTGAGTAAATAAATCTCGGCCAATCGTAAAACCGGATAATCAACTCCTGCATAATTAATATCAAAAGTCGAAGCGATCTCACTCGGATTCAAATTACGGAACTTGCCAAGTTGCCACCAGTTACAATTCCACAAGTTAGGTCTGTTTGCTCCATTGGCTTCATTTTGCCACCAGTTTCTTTCGTGTGTTTCCAGTGCCACTTCCATTACTTTCAATTGATCTTCAGAATAATGATTTCCTTTACCCGGCTCAATATAGAAATTCGTACCAAGTTCACGTCCGGCAGGTTCAAATACCCATAGTCCGACTGGAGCACTTCCACTACTGGGACCGGTGACCCATCCTTTCACAGAGCTCCACATACGGCGGGTGAAATCGCCCGTAATTGTATATTTCCCTGTGCTTTCATACAGATTCTGTAAATCATTAGGAGTGGTTCCGGCTTTAGGAGATTCTGCATTAAATCTATCTATCTGCCCATAGTCACGACATACCTCTTTGAAACTATAATTATGTTCCCACATCGGAATATCATACAACAATGTCAGCCAGGAAGTCAGGTGTACGCCATTGGTCGCTCCATACTTGGCTTCTCCTGCAAATCCCATCGGTATCTTATTACCGGTTCCAATCCCTTCTTCTGCAAGTACACTAAACATAATTTCTTTATTGCGTTTCGTAAATACGGCTGGATAATAATCTTCCAACTCATAACTGCCATAAACTCCGGAGATAATATCATCACATAATTTAACTGCATCTGCATAAAGAGAAACAGTAGATAATTCCCCTGTTGTATTTTCTGCAATTTTATCTCCATACATTTCGGCACGACGAATATAGGACGCATGAAATATCTTCGTCTTTGCCAACATACCAGCTACTGCTCCCCTAGTCACACGTCCGTAAGCGATTCCCGAATTATTATCAGCACACTTACTCAAAGCATACTCCATTTCGTCATATAAAAATTTAAAAATTTCCTGTCGGGTAGCACGTGGCACGTAAGGAGGCTTGGGGCCCGTCGGTTTGGTTATTAAAGGCACGCCGCCATAATAACGATAAAGTGTAAAATAAGCGTATGCACGTAAAAAACGGACTTCACCTATCAACATTTCAGTAGCAGATCCTTGTATGGCAGCCTTCTCTAATGAAGAATTGCTTATACTGGAATCAATAGCGTCCTGATGTGCCTCCAGATTCTCTAAAATCTGATTAGCTTGGGCAATGTAAGCATACAGTTTTGACCATAAATTCAATACGCTACCCGAACTAGCTGTCAGATCAAAAGGACCTTCGTTTATCAGAGATGGCATCATAAAGCGGTCTTCCGTCATAATTCCATCATTGGTGTTACCTGCATTAGCATATAAAATTGCAACGTTACGTAAGGCAGCATCATAGGAAGTATAGAATGTCTCTGCCGGAAGTTCGGTTTTCGGCAACTGATCGAAGTAACCCTCGCACGATACCAGTACAAGAGATGATAAAAGGATAAATAATATTTTTTTCATAACAGTACCAGATTAATATTTAAAATTAAATGAAAATACATGTGATCTTGCATACGGATAGGACGAAATATCAACTCCCGGCAAAATCCGATTACTGATAGAGTCTCCACTACGTACTTCCGGGTCGTACCCTGAATATTTCGTGAGACAGAACACATTATTAATAGAATAGGTAAAAGACATATCTTTTATCTTCCAGGCATTCAATAGCTTTTTAGGTAAATGGCAGGTAATTGCCAGATTATTCATCTTCAGGAAGGAACCGTCTTCCACCATCTCGGAATTGGACGCTGCCCACATATATCCTGACCAAGAAATAGGACCGGGACCGGTAAACGTACCTGTCGGGTTGTTAGCAAACCAGGCATTTTTATAATAGACAGATGACTTATTACGAATATCACCGTTATTCATCAGGTTGTATATGTTACCATTAATAATGTCATTACCATACGACCAGCTGAAATCCATAGCCAACTCAATAAACTTCCAGCGGAAATGTGTATTCAAACCTCCGATAAATACCGGATTCACATCTCCTATCACAACACGGTCTTCCATATTGATTTTACCATCCCCGTTTATATCGGCAAAGGAAGGGAATCCGTAGGGCATTTCTCTCTCTGTTGCATACCACCAAGGAGAATCGGCACTACCCACACCATTACTATCGGAATACCAGTTACTACGAATACCTTCCATTTGTAATCCGTAAAACAGTCCTAACGGATAACCCTCTTTGATAAGTACATTCTCCGTACCCGAAGCAGAACCGACAGGGCGACTTTCAAGCATTTGGTTCTCTGTACCCAAACTTAACACTTTGGACTGATTGGCGCTAAAATTAATCGTAGCATTCCAACTGAAATCTTTTTTATCGATGATTAGTCCACCCACACTGATTTCAAATCCACGATTACGTACAGAACCGATATTTCTCGTCACTTTACTAAATCCGGACATACGCGGTAAATTTTGTTCCAGAAGCATGTCTTTGGTCTTTTTAGTATATAAGTCTACAGAAATATTGAGACGATTATTAAACATATCCAAATCCAGACCACCATTAAACTCTTCTGTCACTTCCCAACTTATATCAGGGTTTGCCATACGATTGGTATATAATGCAGAGATTGTACCATCACCGAAGACAGCTTGCCGACTACTTGACGCCAACGTCTGTGCATAAGCATAGGATGCAATCTGATCATTACCAACCTGACCATAGCTGAAACGCAACTTCAGATTATCAACATTCTTTTTCAACCATGACACATTCTTGAAAAAATTCTCATCCGAAACTCTCCAACCAATAGCACCTGAAGGGAAAAATCCCCACCGATTGTCCGGAGAGAACTTGGAAGAACCGTCCGCACGCATAGAGGCTTTGAGAAGATAACGGCCTTTATAGGAATAGTTTGCCATAAACACACCGGAAAGCATGGCTACCTTTTCATAACCAACCGTTGGAGACTTCACGTGATTTCCACTTTTTGCATCATATATTCCTTCCCAACCCAAATCTGTATTAAACTGGGAATATTCCTGGCCAAAGGTTTCATATTTATTCGTGTTGGCTTCATATACAGCGTTTACAGACAAATTGTGCACTTCGTTAAATACTTTATTGAAACCTGCTTGTACTACCCCTCTTAAATTCAGTGCATTTTGCGTCCCATAAGATGCCCATCCATTATTGTCATAACCTCGCTGAATAGTTTTAGGAACAAATTCTTTTATTTCCCCTTTAGGAGTGCGTACACCCATTCCCGCTTTCACAAACCAATTATCTGTGATGTTATAGACAAGTTCCGCCTGACCGAAAAAAGTATGATTCTTATTAGAATAATCAATATCCTTGAGCTTTCGATAAGGATTATCCATTTTACCTGTATAATACAAATTATCATCTATTTCCTGAAAAGTCCATTCCTTAGGAACTAACGGAGAAAATGTCTGTATTTCATTGAAGATATTGCCTTCTGTCCAAAAAGCACCGCTCCGTATATTATGTTCATAAGATATATTTGTATTCAATATCAACTGCGGAAGGAGCTTTATGCTGTTATTCGTCTGGAAATAAAAACGCTTAAACCCTGTATTAACTGCAATTCCGTCTTCATTCATAAAGGATAAAACCGTAGAGTTTTGTATTTTCTCCGTTCCGCCTCTATATGAAACTTCATAGTTTTGTTTGGTTCCATTCTGAAGACAAAGATCCGGATAGAATTGAAAACGGGAAGGATCTGTATTCCATATCTGGTCTTTATATTCCTGATAGAAATCTGCATTCTGCCATTGACCATTCATTACCATATCCCGCATATAAGCTCGCATATAGTCCTCCGCACCTAACATAGAGATAGAGTTTGCCAGTTTACTAATTCCATAGGAGGCTTTTACCGAAATCTCACTCATCCCCGCAGAACCTTTTTTGGTAGTTATCAGCACTACTCCGTTGGCACCTTGTGCACCATAAACTGCGGTGGAAGATACATCTTTCAATATAGAAATGCTTTCAATAGCATCAGGAGAGATGGTAGCCAAAGGATTGTCAAGCGGATCATCCGAGATCGGGATGGGAAAACCGTCGACCACATAAAGAGGAGAGCTTCCCGCTGTAATAGAACTGGCTCCACGCACCTTAATGGTAATTCCCCCGCCAGGGGCCCCATCATTGTTCATCACCTGAACTCCTGCAATTTTTCCCTTCAACGCCTGTTCCATACTTAATGGATTGGTTTTCATAAATTGTTCGGAATTCAAACTGGACACAGAACCTGTTAAATCAATTTTACGTTGTGTCTGATATCCTGTAACAATAACTTCATCAATCTCAATACCTGATTTCATCACGACATTGATCTGTGGCTGATTTCCCACAGTTTTTTCAACTGTTGTCATTCCAATCATTGAATATACGATAACCTGCCCCGGAGTCACATTATTCAGAGTATACTTCCCATCTATATCAGTGATAGTTCCATTTTGTGTGCCTTTCACTTTTACATTTACTCCCACTAAAGGCTGCTCATCAGTTTCTTTGACGTAGCCATAAATACTTTTCTTTTCCTGTGCAAAGCTCCCGATCGATAGAGATAAAAACAGGCATAACAGCAGAAAGGACCTCGCCATATTCCCCATACCTGTCTTGAGTTTTGGTAGATAACTTTGATTCATAATATTAGTAATTTAGTCATTAAGATTATATTATTCTTTTTTTAGAGAAGATGTCAGCCTTAAAAGGAAAGATATCCCACTGACATGAAATAAAGAAAGTCTGTTCATAGGCATTATAATTAGTTGGTTTCGATGGCAAATGTAGAGAAAAAAGCGTCTAAACCATAAAACTATAAATTATTCACTTATACTTATGTTCACATTTATACCGCCAACGCGCGAAATGAACATAAGTACTATTTTATAACCAATAGTTACAGCCTAATTCATTTTTATTTCAGACATTTGTGACGTACACAATTCTTATACGCATGAAAACATTTACATTAACCCTGATACTATTATTTTCGACTATTACTTATGCACAGCAGAATGAGTTCATTTTCCATAATTTGGGAAGTAAACACGGGTTGACCTATAGTGCAGTCAGGGATATTGTGCAAGACAACAATGGATATATCTGGATCGCTACTTTAAAAGGGCTTAACCGATATGACGGATATAATATCAAACAATTTTACAAATCAGAAGACGGATTATCATCTAATTGCATTGAACGCATACTCCTCATCGGCAAAGACTCTTTATTGCTGGGAACTAATGAAGGATTATGTTTGTATGATGCACAAAAAGAAAAGTTCTCATCGATTCCTTCCCCAGACAATAGCAATTTTTACGTGTCAGACATGGCCGAAAACGGAACAAAAGTTTTTGTAGCTTCAACGACAGGATTACATATCTACGACAAACGTTCACAAAATATAAACCGCTTATTTAAAGGCAGGCTCCTCAAGATTTCCCTTGACATCAATAGCAATATATGGGGAGTAACTCCAGATACAATTTATTGCTTTCGCAATAGTGGATATATTATAAGGAAGTATGCGGCTACAGAAATATCGCCACAATATTCCATCCAATTTTCAGCTATTTACAGAGATTCACAAGGAACTATATGGCTGGGAACTACCGAAGATGGATTATACCGTTATAATAAAAGCCGGGAAACCTTTCTCCCTGTTACTCTCTCATCCCAAGATAGAAAAAAGATCCGTTATATACGTTGTCTGAAAGAAGACATGCGCGGAAATTTATGGATTGGGACAGAAAACGGCCTCTTCATTTACGACTATACGGATGATAGTTACAAACACTATCTGCAAGATTCCAATCTATCACAAACTGGATTGTCTGACAATGCCATATATTCCATCTATAAAAGCCGGGAGGAAATGATGTGGATCGGTTCTTTCTTTGGCGGAGTGAACTACACAAGCCTCATTGATAATAAATTCAGCTATATACTGCCTGACAATGGGAAACAAGCATTGAAAGGAAAAGCAATCAGCAATATCATAAGAGATAGTAAAGGCGCTTTATGGTTCGCATCTGAAGATAACGGTGTCTCTATCATATATCCCGACCAAAGCATACAGCACCTCAATAAATCAACCTTTCCTAAATTGAATGGGAATAATGTACATGCATTAATAGAAGATCCTTCAGGGAATATCTGGGCAGGAAATTTCGTGGACGGACTACATAAAATAGATGCTAACCGACATGTCCAGTTTTACAAGAACATAACAGGAGACAGTGTGGGACTATCAGATAATTCAATATACAAACTATATATTCATAATACCGATTCAATGTTTATAGGGACAAGCTCCGGCATAGATATTTACCATTTCAAAGATGACAAGTTCACTCGCTTTCTCCCCCATATTTTTAAAACAATACGCGTAGATGATATTCTTCGGGATGCTCATAACTGTCTATGGTTCGCAACACACTTTGATGGAGTTTTCATGTATAATCCAGACACTCGAAAGATCACCCAATACCGGAAAGGAAAGAAAGGATGCGAAGAAATAATCAGTGATAATATTTATTGCAGTTTTATGGATTCCAGAAAAAGGATATGGTTTGGCACAAGCAACGGAGGACTTATGTTATACAATCGCTCCAACAACAGTATGGAGATATACGGCAAGGACAATGAACTGAAACAAAGAGATATCTACTCCATACAAGAAGATTTGTCGGGGCTGTTATGGATGAGTACAGATAATGGCATTTACTGTTTCAATCCCGACAACAAAAGCTTTACTCACTATCTGGTAGCCGACAATCTTATCTCAAATCAATTTAACGCATGTTCAGGATATAGAGACACTGATGGTACTATTTACTTTGGGAGTATCAATGGAGTCTGCTTTTTCCATCCGGAAGAATTAAACCAAGCTAACGCTACACAAAATATTCATATCACTTTTTCCGAATTTAAAATTTTCAACAAGCATATACAACCTGATAAAAACGGAATAATAGAAAACAACATCGACAACACCTCGAATATTGATTTAAAACATGACATGAATACACTTACTTTTGATTTTCTAATCATTAACTATAATGATAATTATCAATCACAATATATCTGCGAATATCGTCTGGAAGGTATAGAAGAGAATTGGAATATTGCACAACAAATGCCACAGTCCATTACTTATACACTTCCTCCGGGGAAATACAAGTTTCATGTACGGGTCATTCATAAAAACGGCTCAATCATTGAACAACGTGAAATAAATGTTCATATCCAGCCCCATTTTCTCGCAAGCAAATTCATGATATCTGTTTATTTCATTATAGGTATCTGCATAGCATATATGATCATTCGTTTCTACAGGACACGTATGAAAGATAAAATGGATATCAAGATAGAACGAATGGAAAAGAATAACTTACGAGAACTGAATAAGCATAAACTTAATTTTTTCACTTTTATAACCCATGAATTCAAAACTCCCTTATCCATACTCATGGCTATATTCGAAGATATATCCATAGGGAAAGAAAAACAATTGGAAAAAGAGGAAATAAATATCATCAAACGGAATATCCAGCGACTTCAGTTTCTCATCAATCAGTTACTGGATTTCCGCTCTGTAGAAACAGATCATGCCAGTATAAAATATGTAAAAGCAGACATCATGGGTTATGGAAAGGTTATATTCGATTTATTCACTCCTGTTTTCAAGCAAAAACAAATACGATATCTATACAAATCAAGCCCGGAAGCTTTTTATACGATTTTTGACCAAGACAAAATAGAAAAGATTATCAGCAATTTATTAAGCAATGCTTTTAAACACTCTGATGTCCAAAGTGAAATAAACTTTAGTATTGAAGTGGATAAAAACACGGAACGGCTCATTCTTTCATGCCAAAACACAAGTTCTTATATCCATCCCGAACAACGCGAAGCTGTTCTGCAACCGTTCCATAAAACAGGTTCAAAAGATACGAAATATTCCAATACCGGGATCGGATTGGCACTGGTAAACGGATTAGTACAATTATTATCGGGTACTATCGACATAGAAAGCAAACAAGAAACCGGAACTACTTTTATTATTCAATTACCGTTAGTAAAAGATACAAAAGACATGATTGTGCCGGACAAAATGCCTAATATTGTGAATTCACCTGATATTGTCGCCGACACAGTCTATTTGCTGGACAACTCTATACAAGAAGAAGACATTAATTATCAGGAAAAAGAAAAAAAGTTATCGATACTTCTAGTTGATGACAATCCGGATATTAACAAAATCCTAAAAAGTAAACTTTGTAAAATATATAAGGTTAAAAGCGCCTATAACGGACGTGAAGCAGTTGAGATTCTTAAAAATCACATTATTGACATAGTTATCAGCGATATTATGATGCCTTTTATGGATGGATATGATTTAAGTAAATATATAAAAACATCACATGAATATTCACATATACCGGTTATTCTAATCACGTCACAACCTTCTAAAGAGAATGAATTGCAAGGCTTATCAGCCGGTGCGGACGCATATATCGAAAAGCCTTTCACTTTCGACGAACTGAACTTGAGAATTACCAATCTGCTAAAAGCTAAAAATAATATCCGCGCACATTATCAGGATATGAAAATATTCGAGCTCAATGAAAAACTGAATAATAAAGATGAGGAATTCATCAATACTCTAACTCAATATATCCTGGAACACATACAGGAATCTGATTTAAATGTCAACCACTTAGTAGAACACATGCAAATCAGTAGAACACATCTATACAATAAGCTCAAGAAACTGCTCAATTTAAGTATCACAGAGTTTATCAACAAAATAAAAATCGATGTTGCCAAGCTCAAAATTATTGAGACAAATCTTTCTTTTGCGGAAATCTCATGGCAACTGGGATTCAATAACCCAAGCTACTTCAGCAAAACATTCAAACGCTTTACAGGAATGACGCCAAACGAGTTCAAGAATAACCGAGAAAGAAACACACCTATTGAATAGTTATCGGTCAGTCACAATATAATTAACGAAACGTATATTTTATCAGAGAAAAACATAATGCCGACACAGAAATATAATAAAATTGCCTACCAAACTATCCTAATAAAAAAGGAGGCCGAGCCTATGTAAACATTGCAGAACACACAAATACTTATCACACAAAGTTTTACTTCAATATTAATTATTTTATTAACGCACTTCTTCAAAATCGCTTGCACAGCAATTTCCGATAGCATATCTTTGCAACGTGATCACAAAATAATAACTAGATTTACTAACGATTAAAACTATTAAGAATTATGGCACTGAAATATGTAGTCAAGAAAACAACCTTTGGCTTTGATAAGGAAAAAGCCGAAAAATATGTAGCAAGACCATTCAACGTGGTTACTGTTGATTTTAAAATGCTATGCGATCAGGTAACAAAAGTAGGATTCGTTCCACGTGGTACTGTAAAATCAGTACTCGACGGATTGATAGATTCGCTGATAACCTATATGGAAATCGGGGCTTCAGTAAGCCTTGGAGAATTCGGAACGTTTCGTCCTTCATTCGGGTGTAAAAGTCAGGATGATGAAAAAGAAGTGACTACGGACTCCTTAAAGAATCGTAAAATAATTTTCACACCTGGGAGTATGTTTAAAGGTATGATAAAATCAATAAGTATCCAGAAATTGGATAGTTCTAAAACCAAGAGTTCCACCACCCCTGATGATGGAAAGGGAGACGATAAAGGAGAAGGAGGTGGTAGCGGAGAAGCACCGGATCCGGCAGCATAAAAAACGATATTAATATTAAAAAATCCGGCTTAGGTAACATTAAGCCGGATTTTTCTATTATCTAAAATACTACTTTCTATCAGTTAACACCTTTATCGAATCCCGTTTTATAATATTAGGTTTCAAAAGAATCTCCGAATGTAGTTCAGTTTCTTCCAAAATCTTCTGCATCAACATTTTTACAGCAATAATGCCAATATTCTCCAGTGATTGTGCAATACGAGTTATAGGAGGATTTAGATAGTCCAGATATAAGTTATCATCAAACGAAATGATAGACATATCTTGAGGAATTCTCACTTTATGCTCATTTAATGCTTTGACGGCTCCCAAAAGAATTGTACTACTTAACGCAAATATAGCAGTAGGTTTTGTAGTAGAGTTCAGAGCCAACTTAGTCTCAATATAACCATTCTGAATCGAGAACTCATTTCCTCTTATCATTGCGTTATCCTGATAACCAGCTTCGCGAAGCGCATCAACATACCCGCGCACACGTTCTTTAGTTGTTATAGAGATACTTGGTCCCTGAATACAGAGAATCTTACTATGCCCCGATTCTAATAATAATTTTGTTGCCTGATAAGCCCCTACATAATTATCAGTAGCTACGTATGGCAAATTATGCTTCTCAAAATAGCGGTCAATCAGCACAATCGGAGTTTTAGCACTAATCTCCTCGAGTTTAGAAGGGTTTTCACCGGTTGGAACCAAAATAATTCCGTCTATCTTACGCGATAGAAGCGAATCGATAGCCTTATTTTCCTGAACAGGATCTTCCAGGGTATCAATAAGCATAACAGTATAATTATAACGTTGTGCTTCACGGATGACAACACTTGCTATATTGGCAAAAAAAGGATTATCTATGTGCGGTACAAGAAGGCCTATAGTATATGTCGTGTTGTTGCGCAAACTTTGCGCAACTATATCAGGCTGATAGTCCAATTCTTTAACGGACTGCAAAATAACCTCCTTAGCAGACTGGCTGATCCTATATTTCTCTGATTTCCCATTTAACACTCTGGAAATCGTAGAGATAGAGTACCCAGTTTTCTTTGATACATCAATCAGAGTTTTCTTCATTACTGGTTGTTTTTTGCAAAAATAACATTTTATTTGAGAAAAAAGCAAGAAAAATATTTTGTTTTGAAAAAAATTTCTATATTTGCGCAAACGATTGCGCATCGTTTACGATTCAATTCGCCTTAATACTTAATACTCATTATATGGACACAAAGAAGAAAATCGTAGTGATAGGTAGCAGTAATACGGATATGGTTATCAAATCAGACCGTCTACCAAAACCAGGAGAAACAATTCTGGGAGGAAACTTCTTAATGAATCATGGTGGCAAAGGAGCTAACCAAGCTGTAGCTGCTGCAAGACTAGGAGGAGATGTCACTTTCATATGTAAAATAGGAAATGACATTTTCGGAAATGAAACCTTGGAAATGTTTCACAAAGAAGGAATCGACACTACTTATGTAGGAATTACCCCGCAGGAACCATCAGGAGTAGCTCTTATCAATGTCGACAAAAAAGGGGAAAACTGCATTGTTGTTGCTTCCGGAGCCAACGGGACTTTATCTATTGATGACATACAAAAAGCAGAAACCGCCATCAAACAGGCATCCATCGTCATCATGCAGTTGGAAACTCCAATCGAGAGTGTCACTTATGCAGCCAAAATGGCAAAAAAAGATGGGATTACCGTTATATTAAATCCCGCCCCTGCCCCTACTCAACAACTACCTGATGATTTATTAGCCAATGTCGACATTCTTATTCCTAATGTCACAGAAGCTGAAATCATATCGGGAATGCACATTACAGATGATGAATCGGCAAAAGAAGCGATTCGTTATATTAGTTCAAAAGGCATAAAAACCGTCATTATTACTATGGGAGCCAAAGGAGCTCTCGCCTATGAGAACAATGAGTTTATTCACATTCCAGCCTTCAAGGTAGAAGCGGTAGACACGACCGCTGCCGGAGATACATTCTGCGGTGGACTGTGCGTAGCTCTGTCTGAAGGCAAGAATCTAAAAGATGCAATTATATTTGCAAGTAAAGCCTCTTCTATTTCTGTCACCAGAATGGGAGCACAAGTATCTATACCTTTGAGAAAAGAAATACAATAATCATCTTTAATTCTGTTATTATGATAAAACAATGTTCAATCCACGGTCTATTGACAAGTATGTTGTTAATAGTATTTTCTTTGATGAGCAATGATGCTATTGCCCAGAAGGCAATAAGAGGTACAGTCCTCGATGAAGCAAATGAACCCATTATCGGTGCCAGTGTCCTTGTTAAAGGTACAACAAATGGTTCTATTACAGGAGTTGATGGAACCTTCAATGTAAAAGCGAATCCTTCTGATGTATTGGTTATATCTTATGTAGGTTATGCAACTGTTGAACAACAAGTAGGAAATCAGACACAGCTTGTAATACACCTGCGCGAAGACTCGAAAGTGCTTAATGACGTTGTAGTAATCGGCTACGGCTCTACCACAAAGAAAGAGCTTACAGGATCGGTTACCAGCATGAAGAAAGATGACCTCAATCCCGGAACATTCACCAATGCTATGGGAATGTTGCAAGGAAAAGTGGCAGGATTACAAATTATCAACCCGAACGGTGCTGATCCGACAGCCAAATATGAAGTATTACTTCGCGGAACAAACACACTTTCCGCAGGCCAAGGTCCATTAATTATTATTGATGGGGTGGCAGGTGCAGATATCAGAAATATCAACTTCCAGGAAGTGGAATCTATAGACGTATTAAAAGATGGTTCGGCAGCTGCTATTTATGGTACAAGAGGTACGAATGGAGTAATCATCGTCACAACTAAACGCGCAAGAAGTGGCAAAACGGAAGTTTCTTATGATGGACAACTCACCGTGGGAGTCGTTTCACGCAGAGCAAAACCTTTATCGGCAAGCGAATACAAATCTGTTATCAAGGAGTATCGCCCAGAATTGGAAAGTTATATCTTTGACAGTGATACCGATTGGTTTAAAGAAATTACGCAAACTCCGTTCAGCCATAAGCACAACTTGTCTATATCCGGAGGTTCCGAGAAGTTCTCACACCACACTTCTTTCAATTATGAAAAGAGCGATGGCTTGCAAAAGCATAATAGCTCCGAAAAGCTAATGGCACGTACCAATATTCGCCAGTCATTATTAGATAAATGGGTCGATTTGGATTATAACCTGAATATCATTCATCGCAAATACAGCCCTTCCTCTACAAGTGCTTTTATGCAGGCATTTACCCATAATCCAACAGAGCCTGTTTATGACGACAGCGATCCGGATGCCGGAGGATATAGCCGTATCAAAGCAATGGAATATTACAATCCGGTAGCGATCATTAACGAAAGGAACATGGAAAGTAAGAATGATAATTATGGTGCAAATATTCGTGCTACTCTAAACATATTGCCTATAAAAGGATTAAAATGGGAGAACTTTGTTTCATACGACAAAGAACAATATGAAACACGTGAATATTACACACATTATTATCCAAGTTTAATAGGAACGAATGGCCAAGCCTATATTCAAAACTATCAGGAAAACGATACACAATATGAGTCTACCTTAAATTACTCGAATATTTTCGGAAAACATTCCATTCAGGCATTACTCGGATATACATACCAGTATACTTACAGCACATCTGCATCCATGACAAATTCCGGTTTCGACTTCGATGACAACCAGACACATAACATCGGAACAGGAACAAATCTTACTGAAGGCAAAGCCAGCATGTCGTCCAACAAAGAAGATAATACATATATCGGATTCTTCGGACGTTTTATGTACAACTACGATGATAAATATCTTTTGTCTGCTTCACTACGTCGTGATGGCTCCAGCCGTTTCGGTGACAATAATAAATGGGGATGGTTCCCGGCTGTCAGCGTAGGTTGGCGTATAAATAAAGAGAAATTCCTCTCGAATGTCAAATGGATCGATGATTTAAAATTGAGAGCCGGATACGGAGTTACCGGTAACCAGGATTTCTCAAACTACAAATCTTTGATGATGATGACTACAGCCGGTAAATTCTATTACAATGGCCAATGGATCAATACTTATCAACCTGCAAGTAATGCAAATCCGGATCTAAAATGGGAGAAAAAAGCAGAGTTCAACGTTGGTGTCGATATGACAATGTTTGACAACCGCCTCTCGTTCACTTTTGATTATTACAAACGGACTACATCAAACTTGCTATATGACTACATCGTGCCAACACCTCCTTATGTATATAATACCTTGTTTACGAATGTTGGAAAAGTAACTAATGAAGGAGTTGAGCTGACGATATCCGGTACACCTTTTAACACTAGGGACTTTACATGGAATACCTCACTTACCGTTTCGCACAATAAAAACAAATTGGTGAAATTCACCAATGATGAATTCACTAACGGAACATACAAAGTGGGATGGTCTACAAGTGCTGCCTGCTACACTCAACGTCTGATAGAAGGACAGTCATTGGGTACTTTCTATGGTCCTATATGGTTAGGAACTGATACAGATGGAAAAGATGTATTGCTAGGACAAAATGCAGACGGTTCCGTACCGGAAGAACAATGGGAAAAAATTGGCTGTGCTTATCCGGATGCCACTCTTAGCTGGAGTAATACCTTCAGATATAAGAAATTCGACTTGAGTTTCTCACTGCGTGCATCTATCGGCGGAGAAATTCTGAACAACTATGCGATGGAATATGAAAATCTAAGCAGCATCGGACTTAGAAATATCTCATCAAACTGGTTATCTCAAACGAATTTCACAAGTACGACCTATAAATATTCCTCCAAATATATAGAGGATGCTTCTTATTTAAAACTAGATAATGTTACCTTTGGATATACTTGGGATTTCACATCTAAAATGATAAAAAGACTAAGATTGTCTCTTACTGCACAGAATATATTCTGTATCACCGGTTATTCTGGTGTCGACCCAGAAGTTGCCCTTTCCGGACTGGAACCCGGTATGGAAAGTTTGAGCTATTATCCGCGTACAACAGAATTTACTTTTGGAGTTAATATAGTATTCTAAAAAATAAGATTACCATGAAAAAGACAAATATAATATTAAGTTTCGTTATCTGTATATTATTATACGGATGTACCGATCTTAGCGAAACTGTTTATACAGGAGTAGCTATGAATGACTTCTTTAAAAATGAGAAGGAACTGGTAGCCAATGCAGGTAGGGCATATACGAAATTACAAGGATACAATTCCGAACAAAGTTTATGGACGCTACTTTTACAAGCTTCTGATGAATGTGCTGTTCCCGCTTGTGGTGGTTCCTGGTACAGTAATGGACGTTATGAAGAAATCCAGACGAATAAAATTCCACCTGCAAATAAATTATTAACAAGGGGCTGGAACTGGATATTTAATGGTATTGCTGCATGTAATGAAATTATTTACGAAACGGAACTATCACCTATCCAGTTTGAAGGAAAAGAGAAGATTATAGCCGAAATGAAAATACTGCGTGCTTTCTACTATTACCAAGCCATTTCTTGTTGGGGAAACGTACCTTTCACAACTGACTACACGGAAACCGGATACCCGGAACAAAAAAGTCGTGAATATATTTTCAATTATCTGGAAAAAGAAATTAATGACAATATCGAGTTCCTAGACAGGGAGCCTTCAGATACTAATTATGGACGGGTCACACAAGCTGCCGCTTATTGTATTCTTGCGAAAATGTATCTGAATGCAGAAGCATGGTTCGGTACTCCAATGTATGACAAAGCAGAGAAAGCCTGTAAAGACATTATGGATATAGGTGCTTACAGCATTGAAGACTCCTATTCTACTAACTTTGACATTAAAAACGAAGATTCTAAGGAGAACATCTTTGTAATCCTTTATGATAGAGTATATACTAGTGGTAGCAGTAGTTCATTCTATCTGCATACGCTGACATTGGAAGCTGCATCACAAGCAACATTTAATATTCCGGCAGCCCCATGGTCGGGTTTTCTCTGCCAACCAGACTTTTTCCAAACATACGCAGAACAAGATCTTCGCAGAAGTCAGAGCTGGTTATACGGTCCTCAAGTAGACCTAAGCGGAAAGGATCTTGGTTTCGAATATACTCCTGTCTTCTCCGAAGAAAAATATTACAATAGCAACGGAGGACGTGGCACATACGATGGTGCACGCTGCTGGAAATGGCATTACCAGACTGATGGTTCTTTAAAAGAATATACAGTTAGTATGGACAACGACTTTGCCATCTTCCGTTATGCCGATGTTGTATTAATGTATGTAGAAGCTTTGGTACGACAAAACAGAACAAGTGAGGCCATCCAACTGGCAGACTTCAAGAAGATTCGTACAAGAGCAGGTCTTGATGCATATACTACAAGCCAATTGACGATTGATGAACTTTATGCAGAACGAGGCAGAGAACTGGCATGGGAAGGATGGCGCCATGAAGATATGATACGTTTCGGAAAATATCTGAAAAAATATTGGGCACACCCTGACCAAAGTTCAGAAACTTTTAGAAATGTATTTCCAATTCCTACGGATATTTTAAATGCAAATCCAAAATTATCTCAAAACAAAGATTATTAACCACAATTGGAAGGTTCACATAGAAAAGTGTACCTTCCAACAAATCAACCCTGATAAGTATGAAAAAACCAATCATCTTTTTACTTGTTTTAATTACTAACATCTTATTTATCTCTGCACAGAAGATTTCAAAGACAGAGTTAAAAGACAAAATAGCCGGAGCTTGGATCGGGCAAATGGTAGGAAACATATATGGACTTCCTTTTGAGAACAAGTTTGTAGATGAACCTGCCCCGGAATCCAGATTTCCATTCGGTTACACTAAAAATATAGATAAATTGCAGAAGTATAACGGTGCATTCTCTGATGACGATACTGATGTTGAGTATATCTACTTACTATTAATGGAGAAATATGGCGTAGAACCTACTTATGCCAATATGCGTGAAGGATGGGTGTATCATATCCGTGACCGTGTATGGCTAGCCAATAGGGCTGCACTCGGATTAATGCATCTTGGATTCACCCCTCCGTTCACAGGTGACGAAAATCTGAATCCGCACTGGTATCAGATCGACCCTCAATTGATTAACGAGATATGGGCGTATACAGCACCGGGAATGATTTCGTATGCTGCAGGAAAAAGTGATTGGGCGGCCCGTATCACAAGCGATTCGTGGGCGGTATCTCCCACTGTCCTATATGGTGCAATGTACGCTGACGCTTTTTTCTGCAAGGATATCCGCAAACTGATTACACGAGCCTTGAAAGAACTGCCTGCTGATGACAGATATGCGATAGCTGTAAAAGAGATGATTGCTTTATATGACAAATATCCTAAAGATTGGGTAAAAGCACGTCAAATCATGGCTAAAAAATATTACATAGATGAGCCAGCCATGACAAAAACAATCTGGAATGCTAATCTGAACGGATTATGCGGGATTTTGGCTATGTTGTATGGCGAAGGAGATTTCCAACGGACGCTGGATTTAAGTTGTGCAATGGGATTTGACTGCGATAATCAGGCAGCCACCATCTCCGGACTTCTAGGAGTAATGTACGGTGCAAAGTCTCTTCCCGAAAGTTTGACCAAACCTATCGAAGGATGGGAAAAACCCTTCAACGACCGGTATATCAATATCACCAGGTTTGATATTCCCGATGCTTCCATTGAAGACATGATTGAACGTACTTACAACAAAGCAATCGAACTGGTTTGCTCTAAAGGAGGAAAAGTGAAAGGTGATATGGTATATGTTAACCCTAAAGCACAATTCATTCCCCCGATGGAATTCTGTATCGGCCCGAATCCGGACTTGGAAATCGGACAGCCTACCGATTACTCATTTGCCTGCAGAACAAACGCTAATTTCAAATGGGAACTGGTAAAAGGTAAACTTCCGGCAGGAGTTACATTCCAAAACGGTAAACTGGCAGGAACTCCTACAGAAGCCGGCAAATATCCAATTACCCTTCAATTAAGCGCAAATAACAAGAACTCAATTACTAAAGACTTTGAGTTATTGGTTAAAACCAAGAATATAGCCCCCAAGGCTGACACTATTTACGCAAATATCCGCAAACTAAACGAAGAAGTACTCGATTCTTGCTGGATTACCTTTGGAAAACCGATGTACGCAACAAATGTAGAAGTAATTAATGACGGAGTCAAAGATGGCGTAGGATCTGTATTTTATTCATTAGCGGCCAAAAGTAATCTGCCTAAAATAGACTATTTCGGATACAGTTGGAAAGAAGAGCATAACATCAATATGATTGTTTTAGATATGGGCTGTCTGGAGGAATTCGGAGGATGGTTTACTTCTCTGAACATTCAATATCTTGGAAATGACGGACATTGGTATGACGTAGGTAAATTCAAATCAACTCCGGCACTTCCCGAAACTGATATTGTATTTTTCCAACCTCCGTTTGCACAATATGTTTTGGAATTCCCGGCAGTAAAAACCAAGGGAATACGCGTACTAATGGATGCAAAAGTGCAGGAACACTGGCATAAATACACAAAGAATGTATCATCATTCATCTCTATCACCGAACTAGGAGTTTACGAGAAATAAAGGAAGAGAAAAATGAGGAAAATAATTACGATATGTATTATAGGGCTTTTTACTCTCAACGTACAAGCCCAACCTGTAAAAACTTTAAAGTTATCTGATAAAGAACTTTTAGATAAGATTAAAGGAGGATGGGCCGGACAAACCATTGGTGTTGTTTTCGGAGCACCTACAGAGTTTAAGTTCACGGGAACTTATATTCAAGATTACCAGCCGATCCCCTGGGCGGAAGGTTACGTTAAATATTGGTGGGAAAAGAAGCCCGGATTGTTCGATGATATTTATAACGATTGCACGTTTGTTGAGGCATTTGATGAACTTGGCCTGGATTGTTCACAAGAAGAACTTGCCAAAAGATTTGCATTCGCTGATTATCATTTGGCCCATGCTAACCAAGCAGGCAGATATAATATCCGCCAAGGTATCATGCCACCGGCTTCCGGTCATTGGTTGAATAACCCACATGCAGACGATCTGGATTTCCAGATCGAAGCAGACTTCATTGGTCTGATGGCTCCGGCAATGCTGCCGGAAGCATTGGATATCGCCTCCAGAGTAGGCCACATTATGAACAGTGGTGACGGTTTTTATGGCGGTGCTTTCGTAGCAGCTCTTTATAGCTCCGCTTTCTATGAAAAGAGTCCTGAAGCGATTCTAAAAACCGCAATCTCTGTCATACCTGAAGAGAGTACATTCCATCAATGTATTCAGGATGTAATTAATTTCCATTCTTTGCACCCGGACAACTGGAAAGATTGCTGGTACTTCCTGCAAGAAAAATGGAACTGTGATGTAGGATGTCCCAAAGGCGTATTTCTAAACTTTAATATTGACGCCAAGCTCAATTCCGCTTTCGTAGCATTAGCTATGCTCTACGGTAAAGGAGACTTCACCAACTCTGTCGATATTGCAACACGCTGCGGACAAGATTCTGACTGTAATCCGTCTACAGTCGGCGGTGTACTCGGCGTCATGTATGGGTATGATAAAATCCCTTCATTCTGGTTAAACCCTTTGAAAGAAGTAGAAGACTTTACATTTGAAGGAACGAATATGTCATTGGCAAAAGCATACCAAATGAGTTTCGATCAAGCTAAACAACTCATAGTCAAAACAGGTGGAAAAGTATCTGGTGGGGAAATAGAAATTCCAATCAAAAAGGCGGATGTACTTCCTTTAGAACAAAATTTCGAAAAGACCTATCCACTTTATAGAGAACGCAAAGACTGCTTCCTGACAGATACATTTGAATTTGATTTCAATGGTAACGGATTTGTTATCTGGGGCAACATTTGCTGCACAAGAAGTATTACTCCCGATTATATCAATCGTGTATCTACACGCCACATCGGTTCCGAGGTGTTCGGATTGGCAGAGCCCAATGACCCTTACGTTGCTAAAGTGGAAATATGGATTGACGGAGAACTGGACCATGTAGCAGCTTTACCCATGAGAAATACAGACCGCAAAGTAGAACCAGCCTGGAAATACCTCATGAAGGAAGGAAGACACCACGTTAAAATGAAATGGTTGAACCGCAAAAAAGACTACATTATTCGCATCAACGACATAATGTATTATTCAGAGAAAAAAGAACATGATAGATTTTACTTTAATAAATAAGTTAAGATGAAAAAAGTCCTGATTAACATCATTCTACTATTTACCTTTTCCATATCGGGAATGGCACAAATAGAATATGGAAAAACAGTTGAAATAAGTAAAGATGTACTGCTCGACAAAATTAAAGGAGGCTGGGCCGGACAAACCATAGGATGCACCTATGGCGGTCCTACCGAATTTAAATACAGAGGAGCGATCATTCATGAGAAAACTCCAATAATCTGGTATGATGACTATTGCAAGGACATCTTTGCAGAAGATCCGGGATTGTATGATGATGTATATATGGATCTTACCTTTCTGGAAGTAATGCAAAAAGAAGGGATAAATGCCCCTGCCGAATCATTTGCCAAAGCCTTTGCAAATGCAGATTATAAATTATGGCATGCCAACCAGGCAGCCAGATATAACATATTACACGGTATTATGCCACCGGCATCCGGACATTGGAAAAATAATCCGCACGCTGACGATATTGATTTCCAGATTGAAGCAGACTTCATTGGAATGATATGTCCGGGGATGGTAAATACCGCCTCCGATTTTTCGGACAAGATAGGACATATCATGAATTACGGCGACGGATGGTATGGAGGTGTATACATGGGAGCAATGTATGCATTGGCTTACGTAAATAACGACATTTATACAATTGTCACGGAAGCTCTTAAAACAATACCCGAACAAAGTAAATTTCACCGTTGCATCACAGACGTTATTAAATATTGGAAACAATATCCCGATGACTGGCGTAAATGCTGGCTGGAAATAGAAAACCGTCATGCTTTTGAGATTGGCTGCCCGGAAGGGGTATTCAATGCATTTAACATTGACGCCACTATCAATGCGGCTTACTGTGTGATGGGACTTTTATATGGCAACGGCGACTTTTTCAAAACAATGGATATAGCCACTCGTTGCGGACAAGATTCCGACTGTAACCCGGCAACTGCCGCAGGAATTCTTGGAGTCATACAAGGCTACAAGGCTATCCCCGAATACTGGAAACCGGCACTCGAAAGATGTGAAAATATTAAGTTCCCTTACACAGATATCTCTTTAAGTTCTGTATACGACATTAATCTCAAACTATTGAGTGATGTATTAAAAGCAAACGGAGGAAAAATAAAAGGAGATAAATACTATACCACGATTCAGAAGCCAAAAACCGTAGCATGGGAAGTTTCTTTTGAAGGCTTATATCCTTCTGAAAGAAGAGTTATCAAATATGATCTCGGTACAGAAAAAACATTTGAGTTCAATGGCAAGGGAGTTGTTTTAATGGGGATGATCAGACAAGATGTTAAAGATAGTAATGACAATTACATCGCCATCCTGGAGGCCTACATTGACGGCAAGAAAGTAGAAACCATAGAAATGCCTTATGACTACATAAAAAGAAAGTATGACATTTTCTATAATTATGATTTAGAGGAAGGACCTCACAAACTGGTTATTAAATGGATTAATCCAAATGAAAAATATGCCGTTCAATGTAAAGACATGGTGGTTTATTCATCCACACCGGCAGAGCCAATCAATCCTTATAAATAAAAGAGAGAAGCCATGAATAAAAAACTACTCCTATTATTAGCCTTATTATTATTTTCCTACGGATTGTCATCATGTTCGTCTGATGATAACAGTCCGTCCGAAGGCGAACAGACCGATACACCGGAACTGTTTACCAAACGCTATAATCCCGATCAAAGTTTTTACAGCAAAATATTAGGACAAGAAATCAAATATTCCGTATTACTGCCTCAAGAGTATCTATCGGAAAGTACGGGTAAATATGGAGTAGTTTTCCTTCTACATGGCTGGGGAGGGAACCAAAGTTCATGGGGACCTTCAGGTCTGAATATTCAAAGCATAGCTGATGCGCAAACCAGCAATGGTAGTATTCGCCCATTGATCTACATCATGCCGGAAGGTTTCAACTCTTATTTTTGTAACCGCTATGACGGAAAGTTCAACTATATGGATATGTTCATTAATGAACTCGTACCCCTGATTGATAAGCGGTTCCGAACAACAGCCAGTAAGACGGAAAGAGCTGTTGCCGGATTCTCTATGGGAGGTTTCGGGGCATTAAGTATAGCATCGCAACATCCTGAAACATTCTCGGTATCAATAGGATTAAGTCCCTCCCTAAATACAGATGAACAATACATCTCTTTGTCACAAGACGGTTGGAATCTTCAATGGGGAAACAACTTCGGAGGAAGCGGCCAGACAGGAACAGGCAGGCTGACAAGCTATTATAAAAGCCAATGTCCGCTACACTTTTTCAAGGATAAACCAAGTTCCACATTTCAAACAGTACGGTATTACATAGACTGCGGTGATGATGAAGAAAGACTATATGCAGGAAACGGTGAATTACATTCTCTATTACGGGACAAAAATATCAAGCACGAATATCGTGTACGAAACGGTGCCCATACTGACAGTTATTGGCGTGAATCCATGAAAGAGGCACTGCCTTTTATCGAACGTTCATTCAAAGGAGAAAACTATCCGCAGGAAACTCTGAAAAAATTCACAGAGGAATTACATGCTACTAATAAAAACATAAAAGTAGGTAATTCCAATATCGAACTATGGTTACCGGATGACTACAATTCCGAACTAACTTACAAAGTTCTTTATTACAGCAAAGGAGAAGGTAATATTGATCTTACAACAAAGAAGGTAGCAGTGGCATTAGATTCTCTTATGCAAATCAAACGTATGATAATCGCAGGTTTTAATGTGAAAGAAATGATTCAAAATGAAACAAATTTTTCAGCTATTACCGATGCAGTGGAAAAGACGGTTCATACGGAAAGCAATGCAGATTTCAGATTAGGATTAACATACGGTTCAGAAGCTGATTACTTATACAATCAGTCAACAGGCAATGCCCCTGCTATCAACTTTTTCTTTGCAGAAGACGCGGATATTATCAACCTTTCTGCCGAGAATCGTGCCAAAATCTATTATTTGGACATAACAGACGAAGGCAGCAACTACAATAGCATCTTTACTCTATTCAATGGATTGCGAGGTGCAGAAGCTCCAGTGCAATATCGTGTCAGAAACGGACTGGATAGTGAACAGTCCGCCCAAACAGGTATTTATTCAATGAGTTATTATATTGGTGAACAGTTAATAAAGAAATAATATGAAGAAGATACTGTTATATATTATCCTATTTCTATCAGGTATAGATGGAGCTTGGGCACTTCCTATAGAAAAAGAAGGGATGAGTATTTACAGTCCGTCCCTAAAGCAAGAAGTCTCCTACTCCATTATCTTACCGGAAGGTTATGAACATTCAGATACAGAATATCCAGTCTTATACATGTTTCATGGAATAGGAGGTGATTATACCAGTTGGCTCGAATATGGCAACGTTGCCCGTGTAATGGACAAAATGATAAAAGAAGGAAAGATTCAACCTTTCATTATGGTTATTCCTGACGGTTACCTGTCTTATTACAGTGACACTTATGATGGCAGCTCCCTTTATGAAACTTTCTTTATCAAAGAACTGGTTCCATATATAGATAACAACTATCGTACTCGCAAGGATATTAATGGACGCTCGATCATTGGTTTCTCTATGGGAGGATTCGGAGCATTATCCGTTAGTTTGCGCAACCGCCACTTATTCGGCTCTGTCGTTGCATTATCGCCATCCATCCGTACAGAAAAACAATACATGGAAGAAGGGCCACAAAAAGGATGGGACAATCAATGGGGACGGATTTTCGGAGGAGTGGGAAAAAATGGTAAGCAGCGCCTAACCAGTTACTATAAACAACATTCACCCTACCACATTCTTTCCACCCTCCGCAATTCCGATTTAAAAGGATTTGGCATCATGCTGGATATTGGAGATAAAGAAGGTACTCTTTGCGAAAGTAATGAAGAACTGCACCGATTATTACTGGAAAGACAAATACCTCATGAATGGGAAGTACGTTCAGGAGGACATGATTTCACCTGCTGGAATACTGCACTGCCCAAAGCATTCAGATTCATAAACGAATATTTCAATGGGAAGCAGTCAGGAAATAGTGAGAGTAGTCTTCCGAATGAGACTCCGTTTATCCAAACAGCCAATGCAACGGTCTATTATCCGGAACAGGCTCAAGGAAGCACAAGAAAATATCCTATTATCTATGTACAGGGAGAAATCAACGAACAACAGCAAAAGGTTCTCGTCAGTCAGTTTCATCAAATGGTAGATGAGAATAAAACATGGCCTGCAGTTCTTAGTTTCGTAAAAGCTAACACAGACCTGTCAGAAACAATTTCTGATATAGAAAAGCAACTCTCCGGCATCAGAGGTTCCCAACGTATGCGGGCTTTAATCACTTTGGGAGATAATATCAAAGAAGGTATAGAAGCCATTCAGGGAGAAAATTTGTTTACCGGCATAGTCTGTGTTAATGCCATCGGCAACGAGAATGATGCTCAAAATCTTATAAAAGCAGTCAACTCTCACAAAAGATATCCCAGATGCTGGATAGAGATACTACCCGAATCAAAAGAATATGGTTTTAGTAGTAATATACATATCCTTTTGAAAGAATCGGACCTGGAACATGAGTTCCGGTCAAGAAAATGTAAAGAAGCCAATGTTTTCACTTATTGGGAAGATTGGATACTATATTTAAATAACAGAATTCATGTTTAACAATTAAATACTAATAGTATGTTCACAGTAAACAGTTATTTATTGGCAGTTATATTCTGCATCGTAACCATGATTTGTTGGGGGTCTTGGGGTAATACCCAAAAACTAGTTTCCAAAAATTGGCGTTATGAACTTTTTTATTGGGATTATGTGATTGGAATGGTATTGTTCACCATCTTACTAGGCTTCACAATGGGTAGTCATGGAGATACCGGACGTTCATTCCTGGAAGATCTGGGACAAGCATCAGGAGACAGCATTGGTTGGGTTATCTTGGGGGGCGTAATATTTAATGCTTCAAACATTCTTCTTTCAGCGTCTATTTCCTTGGCTGGTATGTCTGTTGCTTTTCCTTTAGGGGTTGGCATTGCATTGGTATTAGGAGTAATCGTCAATTATCTGGGAATTCCGACTGGCAATCCTCTGCTTTTATTCGGCGGCGTAGCTCTCATTGTCATTGCTATCATTTGTAATGGAGTAGCTTCCGGAAAGATGCAAAAGGGTGAAGAAAGCAGGAAGAACAACAAAAAGGGAATTATCATTGCATTAATTGCCGGTGTACTGATGTCTTTGTTCTACAGGTTCGTAGTGAAAGGTATGGACGTAGAAAACTTCAATTCTCCTGCTATAGGAATGATGACTCCTTATTCTGCCATCTTTGTTTTTTCAATAGGCGTATTACTAAGCAATTTTGTTTTCAACACATTAGTAATGAAATATCCTTTTGTCGGAGAAAAAGTCAGCTACTCCGAATACTTTAAAGGAAACACGAAAACTCATATATGCGGAATGCTTGGTGGAGCGATATGGGGACTTGGTTCCGCGTTCAGCTATATCGCATCAGGAGAAGCTGGTCCGGCGGTATCTTATGCACTAGGACAAGGCGCACCACTTATTGCCGCTATTTGGGGAGTATTTATCTGGAAAGAATTTAAAGGTTCAACGAAATCTGTTAATCAACTACTGGCCTTGATGTTTATCTTCTTCCTGGTTGGTTTGGGAATGATAGTAGTTGCCGGAAACTAATTATTAACCTTAAATAGAACAACATGAAAAAGTATTTTTACTTATTAGCCATGCTGGCAGTAGTACTAGGTACGACTGCTTGCAGTGATGATGACAATCATCCCAGTACAAACGTTCTGGATAAACCGGAAGTTACTGTTCCTGATGTAAAAGAGAGTTCTGCTGTTATTACATGGAAAGCCATAGGAAACGCAACAGCTTATATTTATAGTTTGAACAACGGTAGTGAACAAAGTACTGACCAAAATACAATTCAACTGACAGGTTTAGAGCCGGAAAAAAGTTATACATTCAAAGTAAAAGCTCAAAAAACCGGATCAATCTATTTTGAAGATTCAGACTATGCAGAAATCACTTTTACAACAACCTCTGAAGTAACAGTTTATCGGATAGCCACTTTTGCGGACGACTGGGATAAATGGTATTACGAATATAATGATAATGGTACTGTAAAACGTGTATACAGGTTATATGAAGGAGAATTGGATAGAGAATGGCTCTTTGCTTATGACGGAAATAATATCACAGTGACAGGTAAGAACGCATATAACATGACTTTAAATGACCAAGGTTATGTTGCAACTTTTGTAGATGGTTCCAACACTTACGAATATACTTATGATGAGAATGGCTACATGACCAAAGTTGAAAAGAATGGTAATATTGCATCTAACATCACCATAGAAGATGGAAATATTATGCAATGGACCAGATTTTCAGATGGAGTAGAGCAGTTTAAAGTTCAGACCTATTCTGCCGTGCCTAATGTGAGCGGAGCACATTGTATCTATGCGGAAAGCAGTGGAGCTAGTCGTTGGCTGGTTGAAACTGGTCTCTTTGGAAAAGCTTCGGCTAATTGCCATACGAGCAGTGGTTGGCAACATTCATCCAGTACAGCTACTTACACATTTGAATATGACGAGAACAGTTGTATCAAAGAGGAAAGCAAAAACTATGACGGATATATAGAGAATTTCTATTATACATATTTCTCCGAATAGCACTTTATGAAATAACTAATTCATGGAGGTGTGTCTAGAAGTCTGGCGCACCTCCATTTTTTATAAAGTTATTAGAGACTTTAGACTGTTATATCCAGTAAAACCTCTCCCCTTACATTCAGCACCTTAATCCTCAATTCATCGTTCTTCTTCTCCAGAATCATCACCGTAGCACTGTCCATCTTATATCCTCCACCAATAATAACCGGATAATTATTACCCAGTTCCCCTTTCGGATGGTAAGCGTATTTATGAGTATGTGCGTTCAGGCTGATATTGAAAGGTGCTTTTTCTAATAATTTAGTCCAAAGATTCGCACAGAGATTCTTTTCATAATTACCGTAAAGCGGAATATGATGAATAAGGACACGTTTCTTTGCTTTCTTGAATTCTTTGGCAGACAGTTCTTTTTTCAGAAAATCAACCTGTTCATTACGCAATTGAGTAAAATCGTTCAAGCCATAATATACCCAATGGTCGTCCGGTTTATCTTCTCCACAATCCAACATGACGATACGGGTGTCTCCCCAGTTAAAAGAGGCATAAGTTTTATCTCCCACATAATCAAAATGATCACGCAAACCGATAGAATAGGCATTGCGGATTTCATGATTGCCACGCATAAAGAAAGTCGGTATGTGGTCGCCATACACTCCTTCGGTCAGTTCACTGATAAATGTGGTTGCTTGCTCGTGATCCACAGGATCATCCACACAGTCACCATTGAAAACAACAAAATCATACTTAACATCCTGTATTTGTTTACATAGAGTACGGAAAGTATTGGTATGTTGATGCAAATCATTAAAAACAATAGCGGTAAAAGACTCTGTATCAGCAACAGGAAGAGTAAATTCACTGAAGGTCGATTGTGCTGTATTTCCAAATACCTTTTTATATGCCTGATAAAGCAACATCTCTTGCGAACACACACGATAATAATATTTCTGTCCAGGCTGTAAGCCATCTATACGTATTTTATGCAGCTTGTTATTGCAGACCACCTGACCGTCAACAATCATACGCGCACGTTCCAGCCGGGTAGTATCTGTGCCATATTCCACCCAGCAATAAGAAGGAACGGTTGTTTCCCACATCACAGTAATGCCATTACCCACAGGATTCTGCAAATAAGGTTTAGTACGGAATATCTTGTCTGCCTTTTCAGCGGTACGCAATTCCACAAGTATGGGACGATGGTCGGAAGCCATTGGCTCATTAACTACTCTCGCAGATATGACAGCAAATCCGGTAGCGTTTTGCTTTGACACGGCAATATAATCAATGGTCTCTTTTGGATCAGGAGCAGGATAAGTATACTTTCCCGGATTGGAGAGTATTTGAAAATCCTTTTGCAATTCTTTGATGAAATCGGATTCAGGTTCAGCATTCATATCCCCGGCTAGAAAAAGAGGCTTTTTATAGGAAGCAATCAATGACTTCACTATTTCCAAAGATTTCATACGGTCTTCTTCCGTTAATGACAGATGGGTACAACAATAGATATAATCCTCAAATTCTGCCAGAATCAAGGTGCGGGCCTCTTCTCTACCAGGTAAAGGGATAGTTTGTAAACGTAGCGGAACTTGCTTTGTCAACAGTCCGATTCCATATTTACCTCCTTCAAACTCTATAGCAGGTGCAAAACAAGCATGCATTTGTGTACGTTCAGCTATCTCACCCAGCACATATTTCTGTCCGCTCCGACGGGTCATACTGTCTACCTCTTGTATAGCCACAACATCAGGAGAAGCATTATTTATCACATTGGCTACCCGTTGAAAATTGCAAATATCATCCATGCCGTTCGCATTTTTAATATTATAAGACATCAGTCTCAATGTATGTTGAGCCTGTACCGGAAAAATAAACAGGATGACGGAAATGAGTAAAAAGATCTTTTTCATGTTCTTCATTTTTGGGGGTTATGTTAAGTTCCCCCAAAGGTAAGAAAAAAATAAAAAGCCACAAAGATACGGATTCATACCTTTGCGGCCTCTTATTGTTAAGAATAGCTTTTCTCTAAATGGGGGGGATGAGAATAAAGCTATATTATTTACAAGGTCGATTTATTATCTCATTATTTCTTTTGCCACTTTGCGGTAGTATCCCACATTTGCGGATCTACGCTATTAAAGTGCCAAAAACCGATTTGAGAGATTCCCAGTTCATCAGCTAGTTCAAGTAGCGCTTCCGTACTTCTGGCATCACTTGCATAAAACAGATGCCGATTACCATCAGTACCATCATACAGATACATGTTTACCTTTTCATAACATAACCAGGTAGGAGAAGGCAAAATTCCATTTATACTGTCAGGCACAGATTGGTAAACCTGCCTTCCTTTGATGTCACCAGTTACAGCATAATCATTTGCATAAGCAGGCAGAGCCATCACTAATTTATCATTCGGAATGTGTTTCATCCAGAAAAGCATCGCCTCTTTAGTCCATAGATAATTAGACGTAGGTCCAATGCCCATACAATCATCCCTATGTTTGAGCTCGGGCTTATCTATCCCAGGTGCAAAATACATATCGTAACACATCACTCTAATTAAGTCGCAGGTAGTATTCAAAACTGCCGGATCGTGAAACATCTTAGTTTCGTTATCCTGATACAAAGCCGGATAAAAACTAACGCAATGGCTTAATTTCTTTCCAACAGCATGGAGTTCTTTTGAAGCAAGTTTCAGGAATTCGGTATATGCATCCTGAATATCAGGGCTCAAATGTTCGAGATCAAGATCTATTCCATCATATCCATTTGCATTGCAATCGCTTACATACTTCTCAACAAGTGCCTTTCTTTTCTGTGGCGTATCAATCGTTTCTTCATTTCCACCTACAGCCTGATATACTTCGATATGATTCTGATGACACTCATCGATAAATGATTTCGGAGGATTCCCGAAAACGCTAATGGAACTAATTATCTCTTTCACTGGCTCTATATCCTTAAAAGAGCTTCCATCTATATAGACATACCAAGGAGCTACTTTCTTCTCCTGGGTGGTGGAAGAGAGTGTTTCCTGCTTGCAGGAAACACTCGTCATTACCAACATTACACAGCATATAGCTGTTCCAATTATGCTTAAATACCTCATTGAATGTAAAGTAAACTGTTATTCTTCATCATAATTATACTTCTTATATTCTATATAGTCATATTTGACTGTATATGTCTTTGCAGTAGGCTTATCTCCTTGCCAGCCACCTCCATCAGCAAAGGTCATCATTGAGAATCCAAATTTAAACTGTGCCGGAGTATACCAGGTAGTAAATGTTTTCGCCACTTCACCATCTATAATCCATGCCGCCCAATATGCACCATCTGCATTAAGTCTAAGGTCAATAGTCAAAGTGTGTTTACCCGGATCAATAGGTACACCGTAAACTCCCATAGCCTCTGTATAACAACGTACCAGCATCTGGCCTGGAACAGGAGGAACCGTACAAGCCGCACGATCATTTTCAGTACCCGAGAAAACAAACATAGAGAATGACCTTTCTTCAGCGTTAGTTGCAGCGATATTACCACCTGCCAACCATTTTTCACCTACCCCTACCAAAGGAACATCTATTTCCCATGTATATTTTCCAGCTCCCACTTCCGGACTATAAACGAAGTTATTCCCGTTAGATAGATTCAAACTTCCATCCGCAATCGTTCCTCCATTGTTAGTCCATCCAACAGGAACAAAACCAGCTTCCTCAAAGTCCCACTTCACTGTTGTTCCCTCTGGTTCGGGAGGAAGCTGACCTTCGATAATCGGCTTCATTGAATAATCATAAGGAACATATTCAAGATAATCAAATAAGGCATAATTTTCTTGAGTTGCCGCATGATCGCCCATACCATAAAGATTCTCGACACTAGATATAGCACGGAAATAAGCCTCTTCACCATAATCTAATTGTGCCCTCTTTAAAACTTTACCATCAACCGACCACTCCGCCAGATATTTCTTATTCTCTAACTTCAAATCCAATACAAACGTATGCCAAGCATCCCCCTTAATAGGCGTGAATTCAGAGAAAAAAGGATTAGCCTGACTAGTCACAAGGCACAGCATATCATCTGGTCCGGCACTATGTGCTGCACGGTCTGCAGCTGTACCGGAACAAATTTCAAAATCCAATTCATGCCCATCGTCAAAATATAAAAATGCTCCAATACTGGCCCGGTCATTCATTCCGAATTTAGGGACATATATCCTCCATTCATAACGACCTGATCCGAATTGCGTTGTTGTCTGCACCTTGAAACGGTCCCCATTAGTACCTTCATACTCTTCACCTGCCCGGGTATAGATTCTTAACGCTTTTCCATCTTCACATTCGTCATTATCTACGATAGTGATCGGATTGATCCCTGCCACAAGCCCCGTCTTTTGCAATCCAGTAAAGTCACCGTAATTATAAATGGTTCCTTTATAGCCATCCTGAATAACTGTGATGGTTCGAAGTTCAGCACCTTTCGCCGCTATAGTCAAGGTTGCACTGCGTTTTGGGCCGTTATTCTTATCAGCAGAAATTGTTAGCGTACCATTACCAGTTCCTTCCAAAGGAGAAACTGTAAGCCAATCACCACCTGCCTGATCCACTGCAACTTCCCAAGCTGCTTCTGACGTAATATCTACAGTCTGAACTTCAGTAGAGGAGACTCCGAATGTTAAAGCATTTGTGGAGATTCCGCATGCAACAATCTCTGTTTTCTCTTTGAAGCTATCACCGCATGATACTAAAGAGGCATTACATAATACACCTATTGCTAAATATAAATATCTTAGTTTCATAATGATTGTTTTTATTGTTTCATTCAGTTCTTCAAATTCGGATTAATAGACGAATCTACAAAAGGACGGGGAAGATACATTTTACTGTCATTCCACGTACCAGATACGGAAACAGCTTCTTTCCTGAAGACTCCGGGAGCCACTTCAATCTCCGGATTTAATTTTCTGTATTCAAAATGATCTTTAATGCGATTCATGCGAAACATATCCCTTGCTCTAGTGGCAATATTTCCCCAATAATATCCGGCTATTTCCCAGCCATGTTCATTATAGGCAGCTTCTGCCAGATCATCATACGACATGGTTGTCTTATAGATATCCCGGTCTGCAACAACAGATCCATTGGCACGATTGCGTACCTCATTCAATAAGTTGACAGCTTCCGTGATACTGCCTGTTTTTGAACGACCTACGGCTTCGGCATACCAGCAATATACTTCTGCCAAGCGAATAATCTGATGCGTCTTTTCTCCATTCTGATTCATCGAAATCTTCGGATTCGTATAATCGAATTCTTCTCCAGTGGTCGTTTCTACTTTCTTCATGAAACAGGGAGCAACAACCACACGCGGCGCTTCCGGATTGGGGTCTTCCCACCAATCACGCAACTTAGTTTCATTCTTCAATATGATTTTCGGGAAATAAGATGCATCTTTGCGTGAGCCTTCCGGGAAATCATACCAGAATTTAATTTCTCCGTTCGTATCTCCCCATCCACCGCCACCATAAGCATAGTCTGCCAGGAAATCAGCTAAAGGGGCATTGGTAAGTGCATCTATTCCCAAATTATAGTAAACGCCAAGCAACACTTCAGGATTATTCTTATTATACTCCATCGAATATACTTGCTTATAATCAGGTAATAACTTGTAGTAATAAGTACCTTTCTTCGAAGCATCGATTACTTCCTTTGCCTTTGCAGCGGCTAGTTGATAATATTCTGTTCCCTTGTTCAACGGCCATCCTGCCATTGCCATATACACATAAGCCAATGTTGCTTTTACAGCTCCTTGACTAACAGCAATGTTTACCCCGTTTCTTGCGTAGGGTTCTTTAGTATAATTAGCAGGCACCATTGTCTCTGCCTTTTTCAGGTCAGAAACAATCAGTTCGTAAATTTCAGAAACGGTTGCCAATGGCATGTTATAATTGATTTCATCTTTCACAACCATAGGTACCTCTCCCCAAGCCATTACAAAATAAAAGTAAGAATAGGCACGCCAATAATAAGCTTGTCCAATGGCCGCATCTTTCTCTTCCTGGCTCACTTCCGGAGTTCGTCCGGCATTATCTATAATGAAATTAGCCGCTTTTACCAATCTCCAACGAGCACCCCACAATTCAGTCACCCAAGTGTTGTTGTCCGAAACATTATAAGTATCTACCTCACGCAGCCCCTGCTTATTAGCTGCAGGGTGTGTAGAAATATCATCACCCATCACTGATTCGAAACCTGCCCAAATATTTGCATACATATCACTCGCAACTTTGGAATACATTCCATTCAGAGCCAAGTCCAGATCACCTTTTGAATTGAAGAAATTAGTTACCGCCAACTGCCCTTTAGGATCTTCTGTCAGTAAATCCTGGCAAGACACCATCCAAAGTGCTATCAATGCTAGTCCGACAGATTTGAATATTCTATATATTGTTTTCATATCCATGTATAGTTAAAAGATTAAAAGTTAAGTTTCATACCAAAAGTGAATGTTCTTGGAACAGGATAAGATCCCATATCCACACCATTAAAGCCATAATCGGATTCACTGTACACTTCTGGGTCCATACCTGTGTATTTCGTTAATGTAAACAGGTTTTGAGCACTGACCGACAATTGAATATCGGCTACTTTCGTTATCTTCTTAGGAATATTATACGTAAGGCTTATATTTTTCAGTTTCACAAATGATGCATCTTCAAGCCAGAAATCGGAATCAGGATAGTTTCTATTATCTGAATTTTTATGACTTGCATACACAGCATCTGCTTTATTGGCTACTTTATCCCAACTTTTGTAATAAGCATCAGATAAAGAGATGAAACGATATACACCTGTCATAGATCCCATCGCATAGCGGCTTACATTCAGTCTATCTTGTCCTAATGCAGCATTGATAAAGAGATTGAGCGTCCAATTTTTCCAAGTAAATGTATTATTCCATCCGAAAGTCCAATTAGGCTCGGCCTGCCCTTTAGTAACCAGATCGTCAGCACCCGGATTGGTTGTCAAACTTCCATTAGATTGATGTTTATACAAGTTGGCGCCCTGGTCATTAAAGTTTGCCCATTCATAAAGATAGAAAGAACCAATCGGATACCCTACTTTTTTAATTTGAATGGGACCACCGCCAATACTTGTATAATTCTCCCCAACGATAAAATCACTACCTGCCAGATCGATTATCTTATTCTTTAAATAAGATGCATTCAGCGATGTTTCCCAACCAAATATATCTTTGTCTGTCAAAGGAGTAGCTGTAATGGTGAATTCAACACCAGAGTTTCTAACTTCACCTTGGTTGACCCAGAAAGAGCCACCTCCGTTATACTGAGGAGCAGGTTTGCGAAGCAACAGGTCCTTAGTATCCTTTCGGAACCATTCGGCTGTAAAACTCAAGCGACCGTCTAAAACACTGGCGTCCAAACCTATGTTATACTGATAGGTGCTTTCCCAAGTTACATCCGGTGTAGCGAGATTTCCAGTCCAATAACCGGTATGGATTGCATCGCTACCATAACCGTCATAATTTGTAGGAGCCAACATACCCAATGTTGTGTAAGCACCGATACTTTGATTACCAACAACACCAAAACTGGCTCTTAGTTTCAATTGCTGGACAATGTTTTGTTTGCTCATAAAGTTTTCTTTAGCAACATCCCAAGCAACAGCTGCTGACGGAAAATATCCCCATTTATTCTTCTTCTGAAACTTAGATGAACCATCGGCACGGAAAGTACCTGTCAGCATATACTTTCCTTTGTAATTGTACATAATTCGACCAAGCCCGGACACAATAGCTTCTGCGGAATAGCCATTCTCTCCATCGCGTGTCTTTGCATTTTTTGCATTCCAATAACCAACAAACTCATTGGCTAAATCACTTCCGGTCAGTTTTAGATTTCTGCCTTCGGCACCACTTGCTTCAAATACAGCTGTTGCAGTCAGATGATGATCGCCGAAACTTGTGTTATAAGTCACATTATTGGTATTCTGCCAGAATAGATTCATCCTGCTCGCATTTTCCATACCACTAATTTGTCCGGGTTTTGCTAATGACGAGGTGAAAGAGTAACTCGGAACATGAGAGTAATTAGCAGCACCCTGTACAGACAATGTCAACCCTTTCATTATTTTGAAAGTCAAATCCATATTAGTATTCAAAGCATACACGTATGAGTCACCATAATTTGCGACACGTGCACCATAAGGGTTTCCGTTTACTGAATTATAAGGGTCCATATTATAAACGCCCGTTACCGGATCTTTCATTTCCATCGTAGGAGAATAGTTCAGGAAGTTCATAATGTCAATACCCCCATTATGACTGTGAGTACGTGAAGCATTAATTTTGGTAGAAAGTGTCAACCACTTGGTGAGTTCATTATCCAAATTTATCCGTAACTGTGCACGTTGATACTTGGTCGTGATGGTCATGGCTGTCATATTCAGTACATTGGCTGAAATAAGATACTTATTTTTAGCCGTTCCACCCGAAATACCTAATTTATAGTCCTGACTAATACCGGTCTGCAACATCAAATTCTGCCAGTCAATGCCTTTGGAGCCATTCTTATAGGCTTCCATCTCATCATCTGCAAATGAGATACCATTATACTCCTTTAATGCAGTCGCATATTCATAAGCATTCAGTAAGTCATATTTTTTAAGAATGTTCGATACGCCTATAGCCACATCCGCATAAATCTGCACTTTACCTTCCACCCCTTTTTTAGTAGTTACCAATACCACACCATTAGCACCGCGTGAGCCATAAATAGCCGTTGCCGAAGCATCCTTCAGAACTTCAATAGATTGAATGTCAGCTGGATTTACATCTAGTCCACCAGACATAATGCCATCGATGACATACAAGGGGTCATTGCTGGTATTAAGAGAAGTAGTACCACGAACACGAACTTTAACTGTACCACCAGGTAAACCATTTACGCTCGTCACTGCCACACCTGCAGTACGTCCTTGCAGAATATCTTCCACCCGCTTTACCGGCTGATCCTTAAATTGTTTGGAAGAAACAGAAGCCACAGCACCTGTTATATCTGATTTTTTCACTACACCATAGCCGATGACCACTACCTCACTCAATTGGTTCTGATCTTCCTGCATTGTAATCTTCAAACTGGTATTCGTTCCCAGTTTAACCTCTTTAGTCACGTATCCGATATAAGAGAATGATAGTGTAGAGCCAACAGGAGCACTAATCGAGAACTTTCCGGAAATATCCGTTACGGTACCAGTTTGTGCATCTTTAAGAGTTACGTTGACACCGATGATAGGTTCATTGCTGTCGGCATCCATAACAGTACCCGAATACTGCTTTGCAACCTGTGCATAAGTAGATGTAACTGCTGCAAAAAGAAATAGTAGCAAGCAGCCAAGCGTTTTTCTTAGATTATCCATATACTTTTCATTTAGTTAGAATATAATAATATTAGATTTTTAGGAATTTTAGATACAAGTCAAGGCATTCAAAATGTTCCCAACATTACTCCGCCACCTCTTCATTCTACAGTTTTAGGATGTATTCATAGTAAATAGTCTTTTTTTTAAGGTTTAATACTATTCCGTATTTAGTGTCAACTATGCAAATATAGGTGCAAAGCGTGGAAATAGAGATCAAATAACATCCATAATTAGTCCGCTACTGTTCAAAAGGAGTATTCTGGATATCCTTTCTAGCTATCTAATGAGCTTTGTGGACAAAAGAAGATGAAATCTATTGTACAGTTTCATAACTTCTTTTATATTTGCTCTATCAAAAGAACATAACTATGTCAAAAGCACACGTACTAAAGAGGTATTCTTTTCTAATCTGGATATTATTCTTTGTTCTTTCTACCAAGGCTGAACAACAAGACTACTACTTCAGACAAATTTCTTTGGAACAGGGATTGTCACAATCAAGAGTGCAGTGCATTTACAGAGATCATCAAGGAGTCATATGGATAGGTACCAAATGGGGATTAAATAGTTATGACCAATCTGAACTGAAAAGTTATTTTCATGACCGGGAGCAGCCCAACTCATTGCCCGACAATTTCATTCGTTTTATTACAGAGGATCGTTTAGGCGATTTATACGTTTCTACCAATAAAGGAATTGCCATCTACAATAAAGCAGAAAATCAGTTTCAGCCATTGAAATATAACGGGAAGCCATTTAACGCTTGGTCTTATCTTCAAATAGGTGACAATTTCCTGTTTGGAGGAGAAGAAACTTTATACCAATACAATCTGACGGATAAAAGTATTACGACGATCTTCCCCGACATCGATGGAGACAAGTTAAAATGTATCAATCGCATCTTTCAGTGGAGTCCCGATGTGCTGATAACCAGCAGTAAAAAAGACGGGCTTTGGATGTACGACTTGATAAAAAAGAAAATGTATCGATGTCCATTTGTAAAAGAGCGCGAGATAAACACCATATTTGTTGACTCTCAAAACCGGCTTTGGGTATCATTCTATGGCAAAGGAATAGCCTGTTACTCGAAAGAGGGGAAAAGGCTTTTCAGTTTATCCACCAAAAACTCCGGGCTCAACAACGATATCATTTTTGATTTTCTTGAAAAAGACAACCAACTTTGGATAGCTACTGACGGAGGAGGTATCAACATACTTGACTTCCAGACTATGAAATTCTCTCATCTTAAACATATTTCCGATGATGAACAATCCTTGCCGAATAACTCTATCTACCGGCTTTATAAAGATCAGATGGACAATATATGGATAGGCAGTATACACGGAGGATTATTCGCCATTAAGAAAGTGTTCATCAAAACCTATAAAGATGTTCCACTGAACAATCCCAATGGAATTAGCGAACGTACCGTGGTTAGCATCTTTGAAGATAAGGATACATTGCTCTGGATTGGAACAGACGGAGGAGGTATCAACTCATTTGACCAAAAAACGAATACATTTCATCATTACCCTACTACATACGGGGAGAAAGTTACCTCTATCACAAATTTTTCTGAAAATGAGCTCTTATTATCATGTTTTAATAAAGGGGTATTTACCTTTAATAAGAGAACCGCACAGATGCAACCTTTTCCCATTATCAATGACTCTATTTCGAAAAGAGAATTTTCATCCGGTGATTTGGTAAATCTATATGCTACAAAAGATAATATTTACATATTAGGAGCAAAAGTCTATATCTACAACAAGCATACCCGGCAAACATCTATTCTCTACGCACCCCAAATAGACATTCAACGCCAAATAGCTATGCAGGCAATTTATTCCGACGATACGCATCTGTATCTAATGGGAACCAATAACCTGTTTAAACTAAACTTCAAAACCAACGAACTGTCTTCATTAGTCAATATGAAAGAGGGAGATGATTTCACATCGGCCTGCCGGGATGATAAAGGTAACTTTTGGATAGGAAGTAATTTCGGACTGCTCTTCTATAATAAACAGACTGGAAAAACAGAAAAAATACATACCAACTTGTTCAACAGTGTATCCAGCCTTGCCTATGATAAAAAAGGAAAAGTCTGGATAGGAGCGCAGAACATGTTCTTTGCGTATATTATCAACGAAAAACGTTTTGTTATCCTGGACGAATCCGATGGAGTTCCTTCCAATGAATTGATATTTACCCCTATTCCTGCTCTTCGTACTCCCAATCTGTATATGGGAGGTACTATGGGACTGGTACGCATTAATACGGATATTATTTTCGAAAGCAATTCGTCTCCTATTCTCAAGCTACTTGAAGTAAAACTGAATGGTAAATCAACTCTGAAACAGGTTAATAATAACTGTATTTCGATTCCCTGGAATCATTCATCGTTCAACATTAAAGTGATTGCTGACGAAAAGAACTCCTTCCGAAAACACCTTTTCCGGTATGTCATCACAGGAAAAGACAAAATGGTGATCGAGAGTTATCTCCAGACACTCGAATTGGGTACATTAGCATCAGGAGAATATACCATCAGCGTATCCTGCGACACCTCCAACGGTGAATGGAGCCAGCCGATAGAGATCTTAACTATTATAGTCTCACCTCCTTGGTGGAAATCTATCTGGTTTATTATACTATGCATTTTCTTTGCATTTCTAGTGGCAGGAGTGGTCTTCTTTAGTTTGATAAGAAAAAAAGAAAATCGGCTGAAACGTGAGATGCGGGAACATGAGAAGAAGATATATGAAGAGAAAATACGCTTCTTAATCAATATCAGCCATGAGCTACGTACCCCTTTGACACTCATCTATGCTTCCCTGAAACGAATTCTAAATAAAGAGGTGAAGCAAGACGAGCTACCGGAATATCTACAGGGGGCATTCAAACAGGCAAATCAGATGAAAGATATTATCAACATTGTGCTTGATGCACGCAAAATGGAGGTAGGACAGGAAGTGCTACACATCTCTTCGCATCCTTTACACAAGTGGATACAGGAAGTGGCAGAAACATTTCAAACTGCATCTAAAGCCAAAGAAATTGAAATTACATACGACTTTGACGACAGTATACAATCTATCGCGTATGATGACACTAAATGCAAAGTTGTTCTTTCCAATCTGATTATGAATGCTTTGAAATATAGTCCTAATCAGACTCGTATTGTTATAAAAACCATCCGTACAAATGAAAGTATACAAGTACACGTACAAGACCAGGGAATCGGATTGGATAATGTAGATATAAAGAAGCTCTTTACCCGTTTCTACCAAGGCAAACATAATGAGGGAGGAAGTGGTATCGGTTTATCTTATGCTAAAATGTTGATTGACTTACATGGAGGCAGGATGGGCGCTTTCAATAATAAAGACAGAGGGGCCACATTCTTTTATGAAATACCGGCTAATCTACAAGAACAAGAAGTATCATGTCCTCAACATTCCTACCTCAACGAACTTTTAAGTTCTCCGGAGGAAGAAGAGAAAATAGAATCCGGGGCTTTCTCTCTACAAGGATACTCACTGTTGATTGTAGAAGATAAACAGGACTTAAGAGAATTCTTAAAAAATGCTCTTAAGGATAAATTCAAGAAGATCTATCAGGCAGAAAATGGATTGGTAGCGCTGGAAGTTATTAAGCAACAGCAACCGGACATTATAGTAAGTGATGTAATGATGCCACAAATGAATGGCTATCAGCTATGCAAGGAAATTAAAGAGAATCTGAATATTAGCCATATCCCTGTTATTCTACTTACCGCCAGAGCCGATTCTGAAAGCCAGATGTTAGGATACAAATTAGGAGCCGATGCCTATTTGCCCAAACCATTTGAAATGGAAATGCTCCTTAGCGTGATCCAGAACCAGATGAGAAATCGTGAATATATTAAATCCAGATACAGGGGCAATCAATTCATTCTGTCTCCGCAAGAGGCTACTTTCAGCAATGCGGATGAACAATTTATGATTAAATTGAATGAAATGATCGATCAGAATCTGTCTCAACCAGATCTGGACGTAAAATTCCTGACTGCTCAAATGGCTATGAGCCGGACATCCTTATATAATAAGATCAAGGAACTGACCGGCATGGGAGCAAACGATTATATCAATCGTAGAAGAATCGACAAAGCAATCATTCTTTTAACTCAGTCTGACATGAGCATTACTGAAATATCAGAGCAGGTAGGTTTCACTTATCAACGATATTTCAGTACGTTATTTAAAGAAATGAAAGGAATGACTCCTTCTCAATTCAGAGCACAACACGGTTGCACCCAACAACAATCAGAATAGATTCAGCACTTTAGTTTATCATTTATATAGAAATTATACTTCCCGGAACAGAGCGATTAAGATTTCCAGTGCAGATTTGGACGTTTCATGATTTGAAATGACTAAAATCTGATGAGTAGAATAAGGTATTCGACTACTTTTGCAGCAAGCAATTGATAGAAAACGAATACACTTAAATTCAATTATTATGAGAAACTACTATTTAACTCTGTTACTAATATGCATTTGCGGCCTTTGCTTTGCACAGCAACAGACCAATGACATCAGTACTAAAAATCCGCCAAACAAAGAATGGAACTTCAACAATCTGGATGGATGGAAATACGGACATCAGGATAACAACCCGGATAATCAATGCATATTAGAGAATGGTTACTTACGGATCTTTACCCGGGCTAACTCGGTGGATCGGAAAAAGGTTCACACTGTAGAACGGATTTATACAACAGGAAGATATACCTGGCGTACTCATATCCCGCAAATGGGAATAGGAGATCAATGTAGCGTGGGTTCGTGGATATACCATGACGACCAACATGAATTGGATTTCGAAGTCGGATATGGTAAAGATACAGTTCGCAAGGAGTTAAATGCAGCTCCCGACGAAATGATTGCTTATATGACATCGCAGGCATATCCTTTTTCTTCCGTTCCTGTAGTAATCAAGACCGGATGGCATCTGTTCGAAATTGATCTGACATTAAAAAATGGGAACTATTACATCACCTGGTTAATAGACAACGAGCTCAAACATGAACTTCAACTGGAATTTGGGAAAGACATTGCATTCCATATTTTTTGCAGTGTAGAGAATCTTAAATTTATTGGAGACCAACCGACACAGCAGGAAAATTCCGGATTGTTTGATTTCGTCAGATATACATATCATGACTAAATAAATGAACTTAACACACATTTCTTAAAATCCCCCCAATTACATACCATGAGAACAACGTTCATTTCACTTTCACAGATATTCATGAACATTTGTCTCCATGCGCAGGATAGAGCAGTTGATGAAGGTCATGTTCTCTAGACATCAAACAGCCCTCGCTACAAATCTGTAACGAGGGTCTTTTTTAAAGGAGTCATTCCTCCTCTTGCTAATGTTTTGTTTATGTGCTTTTTATATCTGAATACATCAATCAGATAATCCCTCTCACTCTATCGTCAAATGCAGAAAGCGCAGCTTTCGCTCCTTCGCCCATAGAGATAATAATTTGCTTATAAGGAACCGTAGAAACATCTCCGGCTGCATAGATACCCGCCACATTCGTACGGCAATGTGCATCAATCATGATTTCGCCCGGACGGTTGGTTTCCACTATGTCGCGGAATACACTGCTATTCGCAGAAAGCCCGATTTGTACAAATACACCATCCAACTCAACCAAACGTTCTTCTTCCGTTTTGCGATCTTTGATGCGCAGGGCAGTCAGTTTATCACCATTTCCTATCACTTCCGTAGTCTGTGAACTTACAAACACTTCCACGTTCGGCAATGATTTAAGTCGATCTTGAAGTACACTGTCTGCTTTCAACTCATCCATAAATTCAAAAACAGTGACTTTGGAGCAGATACCAGCCAAGTCAATCGCTGCCTCAATGCCGGAATTTCCTCCACCTACTACTGCTACATGCTTTCCCTTATAAAACGGCCCATCACAATGAGGGCAGAAAGCAACACCACGACCGATATACTCCGCTTCTCCCGGAACATTCAGTTTACGCCAGCTTGCACCAGTTGCAATAATCAGTGCCGGAGCCAGGAATTTCTCCCCAACAGAGGTAGTGATCTGCTTTTGTTTTCCAACCACTTCTACTTTTTCTACTTTACGATGCTCCAGCAAATCCACCGGATAACGCAACAAGTGAGTTTTCAGATTATCGGCAAGTTCATTTCCTGTCGTTTCCGGAACAGAAATTAGATTTTCAATACCCACCGTTTCTTTCACCTGTCCGCCAATACGCTCGGCCACGATAGCTACACGCAACCCTTTACGGGCAGAATAAATAGCTGCCGATACTCCAGCAGGTCCTCCACCGGCTACAATCACATCATATTCTTTCACCTCTGCATTCGCTTTGGTTTCGTCAATACCATATTGTTCTTCCAACTTGGCAAGCAATTCGCCAAATTCACCACGGCCTACATGAAGTAATTTTCCATCTGCAAAGACAGAGGGCACTCCTTGTATCTTCAGTGCATCTACTTCATCCTGATAAAGCGCACCGTCTACCATTTCATGCGCAATAGCCGGATTCAAAGTAGTCATTGCATTCAGAGCCTGCACTACGTCAGGGCAGTTCGTACAAGTCAACGAAACATAAGTGGTTAGATGTATCGGGCCTTTCAGTGCTTTCACACGGTTGCAAACGGCCTCATCGGGAAAGTTCTTTCCTTTGCCGTCCAGATTCAGGATAGCAAGCAGCAAAGAAGTAAATTCGTGTCCGTTCGGAATACCGCAGAAAGTAATTCCTGTGGCGTTACCATTCTTTAATAAAGTAAATTTCAGCCCATTTCCTTCACTCACCGAATAAGTGATATGATCGGAACAATCCGCTACATCTCCCAGCAGCTCCAATAATTCTGTTTTGTTTTCGTGGCTGGATGATACGGATATATCAAAAGTAAAATTTGCCTCCAGCCCAGCAAAAATACCCTTTAGTTGTTCTTTTAATGCAGATTCTAACATACCTTCTTTCCTTTCATTTTTTGAGAAAAAAGGCCAGTAGCGTCTCCCGTTACCGGCCTCCCATAATCACCATTATCAAGATCTATCAAATCTTACCTACCAGGTCGATGCTTGGCTTCAGGGTAGACTCACCCTTTTTCCATTTAGCCGGGCAAACTTCTCCGTCATGGCTGGCTACAAACTGTGCAGCTTCCACTTTACGAAGCAATTCACTTGCATCACGGCCAATATTGTTATCATTCAGTTCCACCACTTTAATCTTTCCTTCCGGATTGACAACGAATGTACCGCGATAAGCCATACCTTCTTCTTCGATATATACACCCAGTGCACGGCTCAAAGCGCCAGTCGGGTCTGCCAACATTGGGTATTGAATCTTGCGAATACTTTCAGAAGCATCATGCCAAGCTTTGTGCACGAAATGAGAGTCAGTACTTACCGAATAGATTTCTACACCCATCGCCTTGAACTGATCGTACTTTTCAGCCATATCCACCAATTCAGTAGGACATACAAAAGTAAAATCAGCAGGATAGAAGAAAAGAATTGCCCATTTACCTTTCAGGTCATTGTTGGTTACAGTCTTGAAAGCTCCGTTGTGAAAAGCCTGAACACTGAATTCAGGAAGTTGAGAATTTAAAATTGGTTCCATAATCTTTATTGCTTTTATTGTTATTAATTGGTTTGACTTATAACATCAGAAACAATCTTTTGTTTTTTGTTTCTGATGCAAAGATAAAGGCAGAAACCCCGCCTTTTCAAAAAAAGTCCAATCGAATATTTCTATGCGGCGATAGATGAAATTAATAAAAGCATTTTATAACTTTGCAAGCATAAACGTGCGACAAGAGGTCTCACAAGTAATTGTTCAGCATCATGTCTGAACCT
>NZ_QTLK01000024.1:37660-105603 GCF_003602705.1 Bacteroides sp. AM16-13 | reverse complement strand
TTTATCTAATTTTCTAAAACAAGGAATCAGAGTTCAACTACTGATTCGCATTATACATCAATAAAGCTTCAAAGTTAGTAGAAGTACTGTTATTGATCCAGTTCTTCATACCACCGTCCACATCACTACGTGCACCCAGATTAAAGAACTCCATTCCTTTCCACCAATAAGCATCCAGTCCGGCTTTACCTACCGCCTTCAAGCCCGGAAGTAATTTTACTTCCAGATTCATCGATCCGCTCACTCTGTCACGCGTGTCAGAGTTCGTATTTTCATAAATATTCCAATACGGATTATAACCACGTTCACCAATCGGAATCATTTCATTTCCATTTTCATCCTTATAATGTTTCAACACATCAATAGAAAGCGAACGGGGAAGAGTAACAAACGCATATATAGGATTCTTATCCGAACCATTCATATATTGACGGTTGTCTACCTTTTCATGTGAGTAAGTCATTTTAGAATCTAAAGTCATCCATTTGGTAATCGTATTCATCAACCGGAGATTGAATATATCTTTAAAGCTTTCATTGATACCGTGTACTACACTATTACCCTTACTTCTCGTATACGATACGCGATAATTATTCTTTTTCGAACCACCTTCCACAGCCAATGTATGCGTGTACCGATGGGCGGTTTCGTAGAAATCCTTCACATTGTCCGGATGTGAAGAATGAGTAGTAAGTACACCATCATGTCCATAGATAACCTGATCCCACAAAGGTGCTCCCCAGCTACGCAATTTAGCACCTGCAGAAGAATTATAACCACTGAAATTCGGTAAATCTGTCTGTAGCCTGTTACCATTAGGTTGAAGTGTCAGTTTATGGTCAAGCAAATAAGAGTTCTCTCCTGTTCCCCAACCATTCTGATAATCTAAAAACTGATTTACTTTTTCAAATTGAAAATTTCCGCTATAAGATACTTTTGTTTTTTCGAATGTGCTCGAACGTTTAGTTGTCACCAATACAACCCCCTGTGCTGCACGCGAACCATAAAGTGCAGCTGCATTCGGTCCCTTCAAAATTTCAATGCTTTCAATATCATCCGGATTGATATCCGCTACCGGATTACCAAGGTCGGTAGAACCTGTACCACCATCAACGGTCACACTTGTATCACCCGGTTCGTTTTCAATAATCATACCATCAATCACGAATACGGGCTGTGAGTTTTCAGTCAGTGAGCTTGTTCCGCGAATGACAATACGCGCACTACCATTGCTCGTTCCCGGAGGAGTAATGGTAACCCCCGCCACCTTACCAGAAAGAGAAGATATCAGATTGCCACTACTATTTTCTGCCAAGGCTTCCGCATTTACACTCTGCCGTGAATAATTAAGACTCTTAGCTTCACGCGTCACTCCAAGAGCGGTAACAACCACTTCATCAAGAGCCCTCGCCGTGCTGGCCAAAAATACATTGATATGAGTCAAACCGGTAATTTTAGCCGTTTTCGTCTCCATTCCGACATACGAAAATTTCAATTCTTGACATCCATTAGGCACATTAAGTGTAAACGTACCATTTATATCGGTAATTGTACCTACCGATTTAGCGTTCGTCTTACCATCCGGATCAACAGCTACCACCGTAGCTCCTATGATAGGCATTCCATCCGCAGCATCTGTCACTTTACCCGTTATACGCTTTCCTTGCGCATAACCCGATACACTTATTACTAAAAAGAATAAGAATAGGAAGTAGTTTTTCATAATACTTAATTATTAAATTAAAGAATACAGTATTGATTAATGCATTAAAGATGAACCAAAGATATTTTATGGTGATTAATATTAGATTAATATTCTCTTAATGGCGAAACTTTACAAAAAAAATATTTGTAGAAGATAGATTTTAAGGTTACATTAAGTTTTCATTAATCAAAATACTATATATTTACAGCAAATCTAATTAAAACCATCGAAAAATAAAAAAATCTGTTTATGTACAAGAGAAAATTCATTCCGTTAGTACTGTTAATGATTTTAATCGTCAATGGATGCAGCAACAAGCAAGAGGTAGTGTTAACTCCGGTTGACTATGTAAATCCCTATATGGGGAATATCAGTCATTTGTTAGTTCCTACTTACCCAACTGTCCATCTTCCCAATAGTATGCTCCGCATCTATCCGGAAAGAGCAGATTACACTTCTGATAAAATAAAAGGCTTACCGGTCATTGTTACCTCGCATCGGGGAAAGTCTGCATTCAGCCTGTCTTTCTATCAGGGAGCAGAAAGCGGATTACAACCGGTATATTACTATTGTTATGATAATGAAGTGATAAAACCCTATTCCTATTCTTCCTATTTTGAAGAAGAAGAGGTTTCCACTAAATTCGCTCCTTCCCACCAGGCAGGAATCTATGAACTAAGTTTCCGGAAAAACGATGCTCCATATTTAATACTTAGTACCACCAATGGTGAGCTTAAAACTACGGAGAATACCATTTCCGGCTATCAGAACATAGATCATCAAACCAAAGTATATGTTTATATGGAGACTTCCGCACTGCCGGAAAAAACGATGACTGTCAGCAAAGAAGAAATAAATCACAGCCACACTGCCATAAAAGGCAAGAACGTGGGTATCGCTCTCTTATATTCAACAGATATAAAAACAATCAAAGTTCGCTACGGCATTTCCTTCATTGATGAAAAGCAAGCAAAAGCCAACCTACAGCGGGAAATAAAAGATTATGATGTAGAAAACCAGATGAACATTGCCAAAAACATCTGGAACCAAACATTAAGTAAAATCAAAGTGGAAGGAATAGACGAAAATGCAAAAGCAATATTCTATACTTCTCTCTACCGGACTTACGAACGGATGATTTGCCTTTCGGAAGACAACCGCTATTACAGTGCTTTCGACAATAGTATCCACAAAGATTCTATCCCATTTTATACCGACGATTGGATTTGGGACACGTATAGAGCAGTCCACCCCTTACGTGTTATCATCGAACCACAAATGGAAGCTGACATGATTCAGTCTTTTATCAGAATGGCACAACAAATGGAACATAACTGGATGCCTACATTTCCTGAAGTTACGGGAGACAGCCGTAGAATGAATTCCAATCACGGTGTAGCCACTGTTATTGATTCATATATAAAAGGAATCCGTAACTTTGATTTATCAGCTGCTTACGAAGCCTGCAAACTTGGTATTACAGAAAAAACGTTAGCCCCGTGGTCAGGCATAAAGGGAGGTGAAATCACAAAATTCTATTGGGAAAACGGATATTTACCGGCATTGGCACCGGGAGAACAAGAAACAGCTGACGAAGTACACCCATTTGAAAAACGCCAACCAGTAGCCGTCACTCTAGGTACGTCTTACGATGAATGGTGTCTGGCACAAATAGCCAAACAACTTGGGTATGAGAAAGACTATAACTACTTTCTACAAGGGAGTAAAAACTATCGGAATATTTTCAATCCTGAAACAAAATTCTTCCATCCCAAAAATGCAAAAGGCGAATTCATAGAACCCTTTGATTATGCCACTGCCGGTGGATTAGGTGCTCGTGAAGCATACGGCGAGAATAACGGTTGGATATACCGATGGGATGTTCCCCATAATATTGCTGATTTAATTGAACTGATGGGAGGGAAAGAAGCATTCAGAAATAATCTTGAAACGATGTATAACACCCCATTGGGCGAAGCCAAATATGTATTTTATGCGCAATTACCGGATCATACGGGTAATGTAGGTCAATTTTCAATGGCTAATGAACCCAGTATGCACATTCCTTATCTGTACAACTATATAGGAGAGCCCTGGAGAACTCAAAAAAGAGTAAGGACATTGCTCGATGAATGGTTTAGAAATGACCTGATGGGACTCCCGGGCGACGAAGATGGCGGAGGAATGTCAGCATTTGTAGTCTTCTCCATGCTAGGTTTCTATCCTATTACTCCTGGTTTGCCTATTTATGTCATCGGAACTCCTATGTTCGAAAGAGCAGTTATTGAAACAGGAGCCGGCAAATCATTCGAAGTCATTGCGCACAACTATTCGCCGACAAATAAATATATCCAATCAGCCAAATTAAATGGCAAAGATTGGAACCAATCCTGGTTCGAACATAAAGAACTGATGAATGGCGGCAAACTGGAATTTACAATGGGAAACACTCCCAATAAGAATTGGGCGGCAGACAGTGTACCCCCTTCTTTTGAAATGAATAAATAACAGAATATGAATAAAATATTATTTGTCCTTTTATCGCTTTTGACTTCTCTGCAATCATACTCCCAAGAGCAAAATGAAAAAGAAGTTTCATTTCTCTTGTTGGGAGATATACACTATGATTTATTGGAAGATCACGATATGGAATGGTTATCCACCAAACCGGATGATCTGCGCCAAGTTACCAAAGAATATTCAGTATTCACGAAAAATACATGGCCGGAATTCTCCCGGATAATCAGCGGGCAAGTTCAAAAACACCAGCCGTCAATAAAAGCCGTTCTGCAAATGGGGGACTTGTCAGAAGGATTGGCCGGTTCCCCACAAAAAGCAATACAGATGGCTAACAGTGCCTTTAAAGCTGTCAACAAAATGAATCTGAAAGTACCTTTCATTATGACTAAAGGTAATCATGATATCACAGGGCCAGGGGCTAAAGAAGCTTTTGAAAAAGTATACTTACCCAATATGGCAAGATTGGCAGGACATCCATCCTTACAGTCAGCCAATTACACTACTACTCTTGATGATGTATTATTTGTGTGTTATGATCCATGGGATCGGAATCCGGAAGGGCTACAACAATTAGAAAAGTCACTAGCCGGTTCGAAGGCTACTTACAAGTTTGTCATGTTACACGAGCCTGTGATTCCGGTAAACGAAAGATGCTGGCATGTATTCCGACAAGATAATGCCAAGAGGGAACAATTGCTGCAAATCATTGCCAGTCAACAAGCAATCGTGCTCTGTGCACATCTGCATCTATACTCCGTTGTCTGTCGGGACACTCCTTGGGGACCTATCGTTCAGATTCTCGTCAACAGTGTCATCAAAGATAAAAATATGCTGGTTCCGAACAATGTAGTTACAGACTATGGTCCTAAATTAGTAACGGCACACCCACAATGGCAACCTTCTACTCTACAACAGCGTATGGAATGGATTGATAAAGAAACTCCCCATATCCGTTTTTTCAAACAAATGGATTTACCGGGCTACGGCATCCTTTCTATTGACAAAGAAAACAACAAGATGCAATTAGAATATTATGCCGCATTTGGAGAAAAGCCATACGATACAGTCAACATATCCGAATTACTTACTTCTAATTAAAAACATATTAACCATGAATGTAAAATTTAAAGCTCATTTATTTATTTTCTCCTTATTCTTTTGCTATAATCTATCAGCACAAGAAATCGTCAAAGGAGATTTTAAGAACGAAAATCCACAAAGTTCGTATGTTCCTTCATTTGACATGGATGCTACCGACAAACCGGTGAAGAATGTCATCTTAATGATAGGTGACGGCATGGGACTGGCACATATCTGTTCAGGAATGTATGCCAATCAAGGACAGCTTACTATCACTAATTTAAAAACATGCGGTTTCGTCAGAACGCAATCCGCCAACAAGTTTACAACAGATTCAGCTGCTTCCGGAACTGCTTACTCAACCGGAAAAAAAACTAAAAACGGAGCACTCGGAATGGATGAAAATAACCAAGTTATTCCCAACTTACCGGAGAAGTTATCCGGCTATGGCTACGTTTCAGGAATCGTTACCACTGACAATCTCGACGGAGCTACTCCTGCTGCTTTCTTTGCTCACCAACCGGAACGTGGAATGTCTAAAGAAATTTGGGCAGATCTTCCTAACAGTAAGCTGACATTCTTTTCTGCCGGTAGTTATGAACTATTTGAAAAACAAGCACCAAACGTTCAAAAGGAAATCAAAAAAGAGTTTACCATCATAGAAGAGCCGAATGACAAAGCTATCAAGAAATCTAAAAAACTGGGATATTTACCCACAAAGAGCAAAACGGCTTCTGTAAACGAAAACCGGGGAGATTTCCTTCCGTCTACCACCCAAATGGCTATTGACTATCTTTCGAACAGGAGTACTAACGGTTTCTTCTTAATGGTAGAAGGTGCCCGAATAGATAAAAGTGCGCACAGCAATGATTATTCGGCAGTTGTCCGTGAAGTATTGGACTTTGATAAGGCGGTAGAAGCTGCTATCAGATTTGCAGAAAAAGATGGAAATACATTAGTGATTATTTCAGCTGATCATGAAACCGGAGCATTAGCTTTACGTGACGGAAACATAAAAGAAGGCAAAATGAAAGCAATGTTTGTATCTAAAGGACATACACCAATCATGGTTCCACTGTTTGCATACGGTCCACAATCCAAGCTTTTTGGTGGTGTTCAGGAAAACAGCGATGTTAGTAATAAAATTCTCCAATTACTCGCTAAATAAGATATAAAACAGATCTGTCATTCAAACTGAAATAAGAAAGAATTTCTTATTTGCATATAGAAAAAATTCTTTCTTATTTCTTTTCTGCCAGATAGACACCCAATTATAATACAAGCTGCCCCATCAAAGTAATCCATGTAATTCGCAATGAAGCAATTGCCATATTTCTTTATTTTGAGAATACCCCTACTTTTTTCTATCTTTAAATAAAGCGATTATGACTACTTTTAGAATAGGATAAAAGATGATCAAAGCCCTCGCACCCCAAATAGTTAAAAGTAGACCTTGCAAGATGGGCATTATTTGAATTTTATATGGATCCTTGAACAATCCTAAAACACATAAACTTATTCCACTTAAAAAAATCACTAAAAAGAATACTGCACATATAAAAATGGGAAACGGACCGTCATATTCAGTAAAATCGGCTAATCCAAGCCATTTCTTCCATTTTCTCCGCCGTTCTTTCCTCCTTTCTTCCGGTTCCCTTTCTTTCCTCATTCTCTCCCACTCTATCACACGCCGACGGAATTCTTCTTGGGGACGCTGTAAGCTGAGATTGTATCTCCGCATCTTTTCGCTGATGCGTTTCTTTTTTCTTTTTGTCATTCTTGTATTTGTTATTTCTTGTGTGTTTTTACCTATTTATTTCTTTTCTGCCTGATAGACTCCAAAAATAATGCAACCTGCTCCCAATAATGTAATCCACGTGATTTTTTCGTGGAGAATGATAACCGAAGCTACCATAGTCACCAACGGATTGAGATAGATATAATTGGAGGCTCTAACGGTTCCCAACTGTTTCAATACCACATTCCAAAGGACATAACAAACCAAGGATGCCAGGACGGCCAGAAATAAGAGATTGGATAATACAACCGGTTTTAAAAGTACATCGAAATCCGGTTGCAGCGGATGAAGAAGAAAGGCGGGAAGTATGGTCAATACTCCATAAAAGAATATTTTGCGGGTGATAAATATAGTGGGGTAACGCCCTGTCATTTTCTTTATCACCAAACTATAAAATGCCCACGACAGGGCGGCAAGTAAAGTGAGCAAATCCCCTACCGGAGATAATTTGAGTACAAAACTACCGTTGAAGACCACCAGTCCCACCCCAATTAAAGCTAATATGGAACCATAAATCAAACCTTTGGTGGCTTTTTCACTCTTATAAAAGAGAAGGGAGAGAATGGTAGTAAGCAAGGGAGCTGTGCAAATGATGAAAGCGACATTGGATGCTTGCGTAATTCCCAAAGCTGTATTCTCTGTAAAGAAATAGAGTGAACCACCGAAAAAACCTCCTGCCATCAACCAAAGTTCGTCTTTCCAATTACTCGTAAACAGACGTTTGGGAGAAATCACCCAAATGCCCAGATAGGCAATGAGAAAACGATAGAAGAATATCTCCTGTGGGGTCAGTCCGTGATTAATCAATACTTTGGTTGATATGAAAGTCAATCCCCAGATAGCAACTACAAGTATCGCAATCAGATGGTAATATCCATGCTTCAATTCCATAATGGCGGTGATGTTTGTTTAATAGAGTGCAAAGATAGCGAGAAGTTATGGAATGTTTGTTTGGAGAAGTAACAAAAAGCCCGTACCTTTGTTTATGTTCAAAGAAAGTTCCTAAAATAAGGTATAAGTTATGGAAAAATATATAGCACCGGACAGGAAACGTATCCCATACGGCATGATGAACTTTGCAGTAATCCGCCGCGACGACTGTTATTATGTAGACAAAACCCGGTTTATACCCATGATAGAAGAGGCGGACAAGTTTTTCTTCTTTATTCGTCCGCGCCGTTTCGGCAAAAGCCTCACAGTAAATATGTTGCAGCACTATTATGATATACTTGCCAAGGATAAGTTCGATGCCCTGTTTGGCGACCTTTACATCGGAAAGCACCCTACGCGCGATCGGAACAGCTATCTGGTACTATACCTCAACTTCTCCGGAATAGTAGGCGAACTACACAACTATCGCAAAGGACTGGATGCGCATTGCCAAACAATGTTCGACTATTTCTGTGATATTTACGCCGACTATCTCCCCAAAGGCATCAAGGAAGAACTCGACAAAAAAGAAGGAGCTGTCGAACAATTTGAATACCTATTCACAGAATGTAATAAGACCAACCAACGTATTTACCTTTTTATTGACGAATACGACCATTTCACCAATGCCATCCTCTCGGATATAGAAAGCCTGTACCGCTATACGGACGAAACACATGGCGAAGGTTATCTGCGCGCCTTCTTCAATAAAATTAAAGCTGGAACTTATTCCAGTATCGAGCGTTGTTTCATTACCGGTGTAAGCCCCGTGACAATGGACGACCTCACAAGCGGTTTCAACATCGGAACCAACTACTCGCTCACGCCGGAATTCAACGAGATGATAGGTTTCACGGAAGAAGAAGTGCGCCAAATGCTCACTTACTATTCTACCACCAGTCCATTCAACCACAGTGTGGACGAATTGATAGAAATAATGAAACCCTGGTATGACAACTACTGCTTTGCGGAAGAATGTTATGGCGAAACCACCATGTACAACTCAAATATGGTGCTCTACTTCGTCAAGAATTATATTCAACGAGGCAAAGCCCCCCGGGATATGGTAGAAGACAATATCCGTATCGATTACGAAAAATTACGTATGCTCATCCGGAAGGACAAAGAGTTTGCCCATGATGCTTCCATCATACAAACATTGGTGAGCGAAGGCTACGTCACCGGAGAACTGAAAAAAGGTTTTCCTGCCGTCAATATTACCAACCCCGACAACTTTGTGAGCCTGCTCTACTATTTCGGTATGCTCACCATTAGTGGCACGTATAAAGGAAAGACCAAACTCACCATTCCTAATCAGGTAGTCCGCGAACAAATCTACACTTATCTGCTAAGTACCTATAACGAAGCCGAACTCAATTTCAGTAGTTACGAAAAGAACGAACTTGCCAGCGCTCTTGCCTACGATGGCGACTGGAAAGCCTATTTCGGTTATATTGCTGACTGCCTGAAACGCTACACCTCCCAGCGTGACAAGCAGAAAGGTGAATTTTTTGTCCACGGCTTTACGCTTGCCATGACGGCACAAAACCGTTTCTACCGTCCCATTTCCGAACAGGACACACAGGCAGGCTATGTCGACATTTTCCTCTGTCCGCTACTGGATATCTATTCAGACATGAAGCACAGCTACATTGTGGAACTGAAATATGCCAAGTATAAAGACCCTGAAAACCGCGTGGAAGAACTGCGACTGGAAGCTATTGACCAAGCCAATCGCTATGCTGACACTGATACGGTGAAAAGAGCAGTAGGCACTACACAGCTTCATAAGATTGTGGTTGTGTACAAAGGAATGGATATGCCGATATGCGAAGAGATTTAATATGTGAAGAGGTTTAATACAAAAAGAAACTCGCATTACAAGCGCATTATGCAAAAAACAGATAGGCTGACAATATGAAAAGATCAATAAAACGTCTACCCAAACGCACGCAAGAAGAGCTGGCGGTGCTGCAAGAACTGATATTGTCGAATCTTTCGAAAGTGCGTATGATTATCCTGTATGGAAGTTATGCACGAGGAAAATATGTCATCTGGGATGAAACATTCGACGGGTACGGGAGTACTTACTACCAAAGTGATTTGGATATTCTGGTGATATGTGATACGAAAGATGCTACTAATGCAGAGAGACATGCGCGCGAAGTTATCGTCCCCAAATATGATAAAAGAATGGAAGGAAAGCGGCGTCCGGCTCCCCCTAGTATTATTGTAGAAAATCCGACGACCATTAATCGGGCTATGAGAAGGAAGCATTATTTCTTCTATGAGATTATAAAAGATGGTATTCTGTTGTATGACGATGGTACGTTTCAGATTGGCAAACCGGAGAAATTGCCGTTTCGGGAAATTAAGCAATATGCGGAAGAAGAATATGCAGAATGCTTCGACATGGGAGAATGTTTCCTAGATTCAGGACACACTGCTTACAAAAATGGTAATTTTAAATACGGTTCTTTCTTATTACATCAAGCCTGCGAGCGTTTCTACAAAACATTTACGCTTGTGTATAGCGGCTTTCGCCCTAAATCTCATGAATTGAAAGTGTTGGGAGCGATGGTTAAAAGCTGTTCACGAGAATTCGCAAATGTATTTCCAACCCATACTTTCGAAGATAATAAAGCCTTTGATAAATTATGCAGAGCATATGTCGAAGCGCGATATAACCGACTATTCACCGTTAGCAAAGAGCAATATGAGTATATGCTGGCACAAACAGAGGTGCTACACGAAGTTACTATTCGGGAATGTGCCGCACGCATGGCATATTACGATGAGATGATAGAAAAAGAAGAGAAAGACAAGATGTAAACCATATATTGTAAAATAATATATCAACCTTTTACATTCTCCTTTCATGTACGATTTGTTTTTCAAATATCTCCCTTTTAAAATAGCCAAAACAAGAGAAAAGAGGCTGTATTCCTCTTCGGGATACAGCCTAAATATCAAATTTATACATGAGTAACTATATACTTTATTTGGTCACTTTGTAAGTTCCACTTCCATAGTCCTTTGACTTCACCTCTCCGGGAAGGGTTACGGTAGCGGTAACACCCTTAGGAATGGTGAATTCCCAAATCCAAGTGTCACCTTCGTATTTCCAGGCACTCTTGATGAGTCCGGCGGTGGAACGGTATTCGGCAGTCACATGTCCCAGTCGCTTGTCTGGAATGGGCTTCATGATGATATGCTTAAAGCCGGGAGTGGCAGGATCGGCTGCGATGCCGGCAACGGTTTCCCAAATCCATTCACATACACATCCGTAGGCATAATGATTGAAGCTGTTCATGCCGCGCGGTCCCATTCCCTTGTCTATCATATAACTGTTCCACCGTTCCCAGATGGTGGTGGCTCCGTTGTCCACAGAATACAGCCAACTTGGGTTCTTACGTTGGAAGAGGAGTTCATAGGCAATGTCTTCCATGCCATTTTCCGTGAGGGTGGGCATGAGGATAGATGTGCCCAGAAATCCGGTCTGCAAGCAAAGATCGTGTTGTGCAAAGTTTTCGCGCAGGCGGTCTATCATCTTCGCTTTGGCTTCGCCTTCCACAAGCTGGTTCTTTAGGGCAAATAAGGCAGGAGTTTGCATGGTGTTGAGGATGGCGGTTTTGAAAGTGCCGTCCTCGTTGAGGAAGTTCTCTTTGATGTATGCCTTTGCCGAATCGGCCATTTGCTGGTACTTGGCGGCATCGCGACCAGTGGCGGCAGCCATATCCCGCATCATGAAAGCATCTATCACCCAGTAAGAAGCGCTCAAATAGTTCCAATAGCTGACGGCATCAGGAAGCGGGCCTTGGGGAGAGAAAGCGAGTCCGCTACAACTTTCCAGTGGTTCGTAGCTCAACCAGTCAGCCCATTGGTAGTTGCCGTTCTCACCGCAGAGAGTCTCGTGATTATACTTGGTGTCGTTGATGTGGTTCATAAACAGGTCCATGGCGTTCCAGCTCTCTTCAATAATTTGCGTGTCACCGAATTGCTTCCATACCGTCCAGGGCACAATGATTCCGGCATCGGCCCAACCCAAACGCATTTTCTCATCACCGTATTGTGCCAAGGGAGCCACTCCGGGGAATCCACCCAAACTGTTTTGAGTGTCGCGCATGTCACGCATCCACTTATGGAAAAACTTCATGGTGTTAGCAAAGAACGTACCGGTTTCTGCAAACACTTGTGTGTCTGCTGTCCAGCCCAGACGCTCGTCACGCTGCGGACAGTCGGTGGGTATAGACAGGTAGTTGGATAGCTGTCCCCAATAAGTGTTGGAGATGAGCTTGTTCACAAGGTCGTTGCCTGTGGTGATAGTGCCGGTCTCCAGTTCCTTTGCGATGGAAGTAACGGGGATGGACTTCAACGACTTGATGGCAACATTCCCGGTGGCAGTTATGGAGACATAGCGGTAACCGAAGAAGGTGCAGTGAGGATAATAGGCCACATAGTTATCTCCGCCAGCAAAGGTGTAATCCAGACGGATGCTGGTGTGGGGGATGCGCAGGTTTTCGCGATGGCAGCTTCCTTCCGGACCGTCCATGCCACGAATCTTGGCACCGTTGCCATCATTGAGCAGCTCTGCAGGAAGGCAGGTCAGCACCGTTCCCTCGGCGGCTTTGAATACGAAAGAGGGTACGCCGGCACAATTTTGTCCGAAGTCCACCACTAACGTCTCTCCCGGACTTACGGTCATCTCCGTACCCGATGCGAACTCACGGGCGATAATTACCTTACCGAACTCATTCTCCTTTGCTCCTTCTACATTCTTCCAAACGTATGCTTTGACAGGAGCGAGGGCGAGATCAGTACGCAGATAGACTTCCGCTCCGTCCGAAGGCAGGATGTCGCCGGAGAATTCTGTATTCTCTTCGGGGGTGGAAAGTTTGTCCACACATTCGTAGCCCATCGGCTCGCGTGCATCGTACTCTTCTCCGTCAAAGATACCGGCATGTTTCACCGGGCCGGCAATTCCGGCTTTCCAGTTTTTAAGGTCAGTACCGTAACGCTTTTTGCTTCCGTCAGAAAAAGTCAGTTCCAGTACACCACGGAAGGCACATTTCTTGCCTATCATGCCGTCATATCCTCCGGGGGTTATGATTTTGTCACCCCACCATCCCGGCGTCACCTGTACGGAAAGCATGTTCTCGGCGTTTGGCTTGGTACGGATGATGTCTGTAATATCATAGGTGAAAGAACGTTTGGTCTTGGCATAGTGTGTGAAGCCCGGTTTCAGAAATTCCCCGCCTACGGGTTTCCCATTCACATACAACTCGTAAACTCCCAGTCCAGCGGTCATCCACTTGGCAGAGACAATTTTCTGTTCGTTTTTCACGGTGGACACGAACCAACTCGCGCCATCGGCTGCGCGACCGTTGTTATGTCCTTTCACTACAGGGGCGTCTACTGCGGAAATCCATTGGGATTCGTTCCAGGCTGATGCTTCCAATGCGTCAGTACGTTTTCCGACTTCGGTTGCGTTTATCAGTCCGCTATTCGAGAAAAGCGCGAGAATCATTATCGGGATAAGATTCGCAAAACAATGAAGATTCATTTTCATACTTATATGTATTTTTTAGTATTAAAAGATTAACTTGGAAATGCAGTTTTAGTTTTACAGGGCTTGCACAACAAAATTACAGAATTATATGATATGACAGACGATTTCTGCATTTTTTTTGACTCAATGATGGTTTCTATTCAATCCGGAACTGACTCATAAGTCCGAACTGATTGAACAGACAACAGGAGCTTTTTACGTTGAATGATCGATTACCGAGCAAAACAATGACATATTGTAAAATAATATAATCAATACACTCATTCAGTATATTGTAGAAATTATTTATTAAAAAAGAAAAGAAGATGCCGGTTATTCATTGCAATCATTCTTTCTTCTTTACACGAAAGCCTCGAAATCGAATAAACTCTATTCAAGTTTTTAATAAATAACAAAGAGGTTTATTATAAACGGTATCCAAGTTTATTATAAACTCTTTTTTGACACTTTCAATACCTAAAATAGAATTATTGCAACAAAAATGGGCAAGAACCTTCACAGTTTCTTGCCCATTCGTTATCCTCATTATGCAATTCGCATATTAACCTATTGAACTTTATGTAATAAAATTTATATATTTCATTGTTATTTCTTTATTATTATTGACCTCAAATATACAAAATAAAAAGAAGAAAGTCAATAGGGAAAGCGTGGTTATCTGAAAATAAACACGTAAATTTGTGCCTCGAATTAGAAATAACAGTATAAATCACTATAAATAAAAACTTTATCACTATGGAGTACAATTTCAGAGAAATTGAAAAGAAGTGGCAGAAAAGGTGGGTAGAAGAGAAAACCTACCAAGTTACGGAAGATGATTCGAAGCAAAAATTTTATGTACTAAACATGTTTCCTTACCCATCAGGAGCTGGTCTACACGTAGGTCATCCGCTGGGATACATTGCTTCGGATATTTACGCCCGTTACAAACGACTGCAGGGCTTCAATGTACTCAACCCGATGGGATATGACGCTTACGGTCTGCCGGCAGAACAGTATGCCATCCAAACCGGACAGCATCCCGCCATCACTACCGTCAACAATATCAACCGCTACCGCGAGCAGTTGGACAAAATAGGTTTCTCTTTCGACTGGAACCGTGAAATCCGTACTTGCGACCCGGAATATTATCATTGGACCCAATGGGCCTTCCAAAAAATGTTCAACAGCTATTATTGTAACGACGAACAGGAAGCCCGTCCTATCGAAGAACTGGAAAAAGCCTTCGCCATCTACGGAAACGAAGGACTCAATGCCGCTTGCAGCGAAGATATCAGCTTTACTGCCGAAGAGTGGAACGCCAAAAGCGAAAAAGAAAAGCAGGAAATCCTGATGAACTATCGTATCGCTTATCTGGGTGAAACAATGGTAAACTGGTGTGCCGAATTAGGAACTGTACTGGCTAACGACGAGGTAGTAGACGGAGTCAGCGAACGTGGCGGTTTTCCTGTTATCCAGAAGAAAATGCGCCAATGGTGTTTGCGTGTATCTGCGTATGCACAACGTTTGCTCGACGGATTGGACACAATCGAATGGACAGATTCTCTGAAAGAAACCCAAAGAAACTGGATCGGACGTTCGGAAGGTGCTGAAGTGCAATTCAAAGTAAAAGACAGTGACCTCGAATTCACTATTTTCACCACTCGTGCAGATACCATGTTCGGTGTTACCTTTATGGTATTGGCTCCGGAAAGTGAATTGGTGGCACAGTTAACGACTCCTGAACAAAAAGCAGAAGTAGACGCCTACCTCGATCGTACCAAAAAACGTACGGAACGCGAACGTATTGCCGACCGTAGTGTTACCGGTGTGTTCAGTGGTTCGTATGCTATCAATCCGTTCACAGGTGAAGCAGTACCTGTATGGATCAGCGATTACGTACTGGCCGGATACGGAACAGGAGCTATTATGGCCGTACCTGCTCATGATAGCCGCGACTACGCATTTGCCAAACATTTCGGATTGGAAATCCGCCCGTTGGTAGAAGGCTGTGATGTAAGCGAAGAAAGTTTCGATGCAAAAGAAGGTATTGTTTGCAACTCTCCGCGTCTTGATGTCACTCCTTACTGTGATCTTTCATTGAACGGACTGACCATCAAAGAAGCGATAGAAACAACCAAGAAATATGTAAAAGAGCACAATCTGGGCCGTGTGAAAGTGAACTACCGTCTGCGTGACGCTATTTTCTCTCGCCAACGTTACTGGGGTGAGCCGTTCCCTGTTTACTACAAAGACGGAATGCCCTATATGATTGACGAAGCCAGCCTGCCGCTGGAACTTCCGGAAGTCGCTAAATTCCTGCCTACCGAAACAGGTGAGCCTCCATTAGGACACGCAACTAAATGGGCTTGGGATACAGTAAACAAATGTGTCGTAGAAAATGAGAAGATTGACCATGTAACCGTCTTCCCGCTGGAACTGAACACCATGCCGGGATTCGCCGGTTCTTCGGCTTATTATCTCCGCTACATGGACCCGCATAATCATCAGGCATTAGTTGATCCGAAAATTGACCAGTACTGGAAAAATGTAGACCTATATGTAGGTGGTACCGAACATGCAACAGGCCACTTGATTTATTCTCGTTTCTGGAATAAATTCCTGTATGACATGGGTGTGTCTGTAATGGAAGAACCCTTCCAAAAGTTAGTAAACCAAGGAATGATTCAAGGTCGCAGTAACTTTGTATATCGTATCAAAGACACCAATACTTTCGTTTCACTGAACCTGAAAGATCAGTACGAAGTTACCCCTATTCACGTAGACGTAAATATCGTATCTAATGATATTTTGGATTTGGAAGCATTCAAAGCATGGCGTCCTGAATATAAAACAGCCGAATTTATCCTCGAAGACGGAAAATATGTCTGCGGATGGGCAATTGAAAAGATGAGTAAATCTATGTTCAATGTAGTCAATCCGGATATGATTGTTGAGAAATACGGTGCAGATACACTTCGTATGTATGAAATGTTCCTCGGCCCGGTAGAACAGTCTAAACCGTGGGATACAAACGGAATCGACGGTGTACACCGTTTTATTCGTAAATTCTGGTCGTTGTTCTACAGCCGTACGGACGAATATCTGGTAACGGACGAACCTGCAACAAAAGAAGAATTGAAGAGCCTTCATAAATTAATCAAGAAGGTGACTGGTGATATTGAACAGTTCTCTTACAATACATCTATCAGCGCATTCATGATTTGCGTAAACGAACTCTTCAACCTGAAATGTAGCAAAAAAGAGATTCTGGAACAGCTCGTTATCACTCTCGCTCCTTTCGCTCCACATGTCTGCGAAGAGTTGTGGGATGTATTGGGACACGAAACTTCCGTATGCAACGCCCAATGGCCTGCATACAACGAAGAATATCTGAAAGAAGATACTATCAACTATACCATCTCTTTCAACGGAAAGGCACGTTTCAATATGGAATTTGCAGCAGATGAAGCTTCGGACGCTATCCAAGCCGCAGTATTGGCAGACGAACGTTCACAGAAGTGGATTGATGGCAAGACTCCGAAAAAGATCATTGTCGTTCCGAAAAAGATTGTAAACGTTGTAATTTAAAGTATTAAGTATAAAACAATAAGTATTAAGTAATAAGTATTAAGTATTATCCGTAGTCGTTTTCCAAATATATCCGCCAGGTTAATACTTAATACTTATTACTTAATACTTGAACTTAAAATCCATGCATAAACTGACAAAAGCGGAAATAATGAGAGAAGTGAAAGATTATATCTACATCACTCTCGGATTGATAAGCTATTCTTTGGGATGGGCTGCATTCCTGTTACCTTATCAGATAACTACCGGAGGAACTACCGGTATCGGGGCTATTATCTATTATGCAACAGGATTCCCAATCCAATGGTCATACTTCATCATTAATGCAGTTCTGATGACCTTCGCAATCCGGGTATTAGGTCCAAAATTTAGTATAAAAACCACTTATGCTATTTTTACGCTGACTTTCCTGCTTTGGTTATTCCAGTTGGTGGTGAACAATTATATAGAAGCACCGGATATGACGCCAGACGGTAAGCCGCTGTTGCTTGGTACAGGACAGGACTTTATGGCTTGTATTATCGGTGCAGCCATGTGTGGTGTAGGTCTGGGCATCACTTTCAACTACAACGGAAGTACGGGTGGAACAGATATTATCGCTGCTGTTGTTAATAAATACAGAGATGTATCACTCGGACGAATGATTATGATCTGTGATGTATTCATTATCGGTTCCTGTTACTTTATATTTCATGATTGGCGCCGGGTTATTTTCGGCTTTGTCACCTTGTTTATCATTGGTGTTGTGCTCGACTGGATTATCAACAGTGCCCGTCAATCGGTTCAATTCTTCATCTTCTCCAAGAAATATGATGAAATAGCCGACCGTATCATTAAAGACGCCGACCGGGGAGTAACGGTACTCGACGGTACGGGATGGTACAGTAAAAACAATGTGAAAGTATTGGTAGTACTTGCCAAGAAACGTCAGTCACTCGAAATTTTCCGTTTGGTAAAACGCATTGATCCGAATGCTTTTATCTCTCAAAGTTCCGTTATCGGTGTGTATGGCGAAGGATTCGATAAGCTGAAAGTAAAATAAGAACCGGTTGATAAGTAGTGAACAACCCTGTTAAAACAAAAAATAAGATGATGAAACGCAAACTTGTATTTGCTACCAATAATGCTCATAAACTGGAAGAAGTAGCCGCTATCCTGGGAGATCAAGTAGAATTATTAAGTCTCAATGATATCGGTTGCCAAACGGATATTCCCGAAACAGCCGAAACACTGGAAGGAAATGCGTTATTAAAATCTTCCTATATCTACAAAAACTATCATCTGGATTGTTTTGCCGATGATACGGGATTGGAAGTGGAAGCCTTGAACGGAGCTCCCGGAGTCTATTCCGCCCGCTATGCAGGAGGTGAAGGACACGACGCCCAGGCTAATATGCTCAAACTTCTTCACGAACTGGACGGAAAGGAAAACCGTAAAGCACAATTCCGCACCGCTATTTCGTTGATACTGGACGGAAAGGAGTATCTCTTTGAAGGAGTGATAAAAGGCGAAATAATCAAAGAAAAACGTGGTGATTCCGGATTTGGCTACGATCCTGTATTCATGCCTGAAGGTTATGACCGGACTTTTGCCGAATTGGGAAATGATATAAAAAACCAAATCAGCCATCGTGCACTGGCTGTACAGAAACTTTGTGAGTTTCTGCAAAGCTGATTATACATACCCACTTAAAATATAAAACACAATGAAGAAAATTACTTTATTTACTTTACTTACGCTCCTATTGTGTACTTCGTGTGTAACAAAAAAGAAGTTCATGCTTGCAGAGATGGCAGCCATCGCAAGCAAAGACAGTCTGCAAGGGTTGTTGAATAACTCCCGCGAAGTTGGTAACCAGCTATCGGCACAAGTCAAAAACCTCTTGCGTGATACGACCAAGATGGGGAACAGTATCCGCCAGTATCAGAGTATGTTGAATGTCAACATGACTGAACAGGAAAAACTGAATGCGCTGTTGAGCCAAAAGAAAAATGAGCTGAACGAAAGAGAACGCACGATCAATGAATTGCAGGACATGATTAAGGCGCAGAATGATAAGGTACAAAATCTCTTGAGTAATGTAAAAGACGCATTACTTGGTTTTAGCACCGACGAGCTGACCGTTCGCGAGAAAGACGGAAAAGTATATGTAGCGATGTCCGACAAATTATTATTCCAGTCAGGAAGTGCCCGCCTGGACAAACGTGGAGAGGAAGCTCTCGGCAAACTGGCCGAAGTATTGAACAAACAGACGGATATCGACGTATTTATCGAAGGACATACGGACAACAAACCGATCAATACTGTACAATTCAAAGATAACTGGGATTTGAGTGTGATCCGTGCCACTTCCGTAGTTCGTATCCTCATCAAGAATTACAATGTAAATCCTTTGCAGATTCAGCCTAGCGGCCGCGGTGAATATATGCCTGTTGATGATAACGAAACAATAGAAGGAAGAAGCAAGAATCGCCGTACGGAGATTATCATGGCTCCGAAGTTGGATAAGTTGTTCCAGATGCTTCAAAGTTCGGAAGAATCCAAATAAAAAATAATTGATTCAATAATCAACAATAAAAAATCCTCTCGGTTAATAAACTGGGAGGATTTTTTTATCTTTAAAGAATTGAATTATTTTAAAACAGTTTCTAACTGTTATTCATTCAAGAACAATAATAGAAACCAAATTTCTTTATAATCCCAACTTAGCCGAAATCTCCAACATCCGCTGAATCGGCTTCACTGCCTTCTTAGCCACCTCCGGATCTACCGTAATTTCCGGTGCTTCATTCTTCAAACACTCATAGAGCTTCTCTAACGTATTCAACCGCATGAAGCTACACTCGTTACATCCGCACGTACTATCGTTCGGAGGAGCAGGGATAAACGTTGTCTGCGGACACTTCTTCTGCATCTCATGCAAGATACCCGATTCGGTAGCCACAATATACGTGTTTTCCGGATGGTTCACGGCATACTTCAACAAAGCAGCTGTAGATCCTACCACATCAGCCAATTTCAAAACCGTACTCTTACATTCGGGATGTGCCAAGACCAACGCTTCCGGATGCTGCGCTTTCAATTCCACAATCTTTTCAACAGAGAACTGTTCATGCACGTGACAGGCTCCGTCCCAAAGCAACATATTCCTGTTCGTAACAGAGTTGATATAATTACCCAAATTCCTATCCGGACCAAAGATTATTTTCTCATCTTTGGGGAAGCTTTCCACGATCTGCTTCGCATTGGTGGAAGTCACCACCACATCTGTCACTGCTTTCACGGCAGCTGTTGTGTTGACGTACGAAATAACGGTGTATCCCGGGTGTTCTTTGACAAACTGTGCAAACTGATCCGCCGGACAACTGTCCGCCAACGAACAACCTGCCGCCATGTCGGGTACCAACACTTTCTTGTCCGGACAAAGCACCTTTGCCGTTTCCCCCATAAAGTGAACGCCACACATCACAATAATGTCCGCTTCCGTTTTGGCTGCCCATTGAGCCAATGCCAAACTGTCGCCAACGTAATCGGCGATGTCTTGTATTTCCCCTTTCTGGTAGTAGTGGCCCAGAATGATTGCATTCTTTTCTTTCTTTAGCTCGTTAATAGCCTTTATGAGTTCATTCATAATAATATTCTTATTTCTTTCCTTTTAAAAAAAATCCTTTGTTAGTGATGATAGCCTGTTAATAATGTTAGCAAATAAATACGATCTTTCTTGCCGGATAAGTTATTAGTCCATACTTCTGCTTTATGAGTTGGTTATGAACTGATGTAAAGGGCAAGATATTCTATCCTACTTGCTTCATTATCAATGAAAGCATCGTTAAATGCCGTCAAATGGAAGTTTGCTATTAACTCCCTGTTGATAAAGTGCAAAGTTAAAAACTTTATGGATATAAACAGGTAGATAAGTGCTGAAAAATATGTTTATGTCTGTGTAGAAAGTTTTGGGTTAGTTTTTTGGAATGTTCATAACGAAGACCTCTTATACCTTCTTTTGAATAATGCAAGAATTATTTTTCAAAATCTTTGCCGATAGTTTTGACAGGTTTTAAACCGTTATCAACACCTTGTTAACTGAAAAGAATTACCTTTGTGGACAAGAACATAATAAAAGAAAAGACGTATGCGTAAACTGAAAATAACAGAGCTGAACCGTATCAGTGCCGAAGAGTTTAAACAGGTTGAAAAACTGCCTCTGGTGGTAGTGCTGGATGATATTCGTAGTTTGCATAATATAGGTTCTGTGTTCCGTACTTCGGATGCTTTCCGTATTGAATGTATCTATCTGTGTGGTATAACAGCTACCCCACCGCACCCTGAAATGCATAAGACTGCGTTGGGTGCAGAGTTCACTGTCGACTGGAAGTATGTTAATAACGCTGTTGATGTTGTTGATAACCTCAAAAACGAAGGGTATATCGTTTATTCTGTAGAACAGGCGGAAGGAAGCATCATGCTTGATGAACTCCAGCTGGATAAAACCAAGAAGTACGCTATCGTTATGGGAAACGAAGTGAAAGGGGTACAGCAGGAGGTTATTAACCATTCGGATGGCTGTATAGAGATTCCTCAATATGGTACAAAACATTCGTTGAATGTTTCCGTAACTACCGGTATTGTGATTTGGGATTTGTTCAAAAAGTTACACTAATAGTCATAATACAGGATTGGTTAATAAGTTGTTTATAACGAGTTAATAGCTTAGTTAATTCATTTATAATCAATAACTATGTTCTGTTTATAACTATATGGAGCCATGTTGATTCTATGGGTGTTGGGTAGTTATTATTATAGTTGTTGATTGTTCGTTTTCAGGCTGTTAATACTTGAGTTGTCAGGTATTAACAGCCTATATGATACGTATTAATAGCTGGGAACTCAAGTATTAACTTCTGAGAAACCGGAAATTAATACCTTGCAGGAAGCTTATTAATTCTTGAAATGATAACTAGTATGGTTGAGTAGTGATCAATTAGTTTATAAAGTTGATAAACTTATAAGCTGATTGATTTTAGATCTGTCCGTTCTCCACCATCAACACTACACGTTCCGTTAGTTTGTCTTCACCTTGCGGATCATATTCTTTTTTTAAACTGGCTCCGAACAATGCAGCAAAAGTCTGATAGAATCCCGCTTTGAAAGGTCCCATAAATGCTTTTACCAGTTCATAACTGGTAGAATTGCTTTGGCGGTCTATTAATTTAATCAACAGTTTCCCCTGTGCAAACGATAGTTTTTTCATTCGGGGAGTATATTGATCTTTCAATCCTTTTTCAACCCGTTTGATATGTTTTTGGCGGGCTTTCTCATTGGGCAAAGTCTGAAGATATTCGTAAGTTTCAATGATGGCCTGGTTAATTTCTCTGGAGATAGGATATACCTTTTTCACATTGCGAATCAGTCGGTAATATTCCTGACGTTCCTTTTCATTTTTGAATTTCAACGGACGGAAAATATACACAGTTCTTAACTGGACACATGGAATGGTATCTCCATTGTAGATACACATCGGAACCAAATATCCATTGATGCTTTGTTTATCTTGAGCTTGCAGGCGCAACGAACAACAAACAATAGCAAACAGCGTCATTACTACTATGTTAAGCCTTCTTTTCACGATACAAAAATAGAATTAAAATTTTATTATTCAGACATTTCTCTTCGATGTTAACCTATTTAAAGTATCTTTGCGGCCTTATCTGTTAAAAAGCAGGAAGAATAAACCATTTTATTGATGAAAACTATTCAACTTTTACGGTTGATAAGTATTATAAACAGCCTGTTAATAATTCCTGCTTGTAGTGCTCAAAACCCTTCCGAAAGTCTTTTAGAAGATGTTCTTGAAGATTTATCTGTTAATAACGGAACTGATAACTCTGTTAATACTCCTAATTGGGAAAATGAATTGGAAGAACTTTCCAATCGTATGCAGGAACCAGTTAATTTGAATGTTGCTACCCGTGAACAACTCGAACAGTTTCCTTTCCTTAGTGATATTCAGATTGAACATCTGCTGGCCTACATCTATATACACGGACAGATGAAAACCATCTATGAACTTCAACTGGTAGAAGAGATAGATAGGCAAACAATCCAGTATTTACTACCTTTTGTCTGTATAAAAGCTATTAACAATGAACCTGCTTTTCGGTGGAAAAGTCTGTTGAAAAGCGCAGCAAAGTATGGAAAGAATGAACTGTTAACTCGCTTTGATATACCATTTTATAGGCGAAAAGGTTATGAACATACCTATTTAGGACCTTCTGTTTATAACTCTGTGAAATACAGTTTCCGATACAGTGACCGACTCTATGCAGGAGTCGTTGCTGAAAAAGATGCCGGAGAACCTTTTGGAGCTTTACACAATCGCTACGGCTACGATTATTATTCCTTTTATCTGTTATTAAAAAATTGTGGACGATTAAAAGCATTAGCTGTTGGTAACTATCGGCTTAGTTTCGGACAAGGATTAGTGATTAGCACTGATTATCTGATGGGAAAAACAATCTACGCCTCTTCTTTCAACAGCCGTAGTAGCGGGATAAAGAAACATTCTTCTACCGACGAATACAACTATTTCCGAGGAGTAGCTGCCACTGTTTCTTTAGCAAAAGATTGGGATCTTTCCGGTTTCTATTCACACCGTTCATTAGATGGAGTAATCACTGACGGAGAAATCACCTCTATCTATAAAACCGGACTGCACCGAAGTCAAAAAGAAGCGGATAAAAAGAACCTATTCACCATGCAATTAACAGGTGGAAACGTGAGTTATCAACACAACCGTATTCGACTGGGTATCACCGGTATTTACTACCTTTTCAACCGACCATACGAACCGGAATTAACAGGCTATTCCAAATACAATCTTCATGGAAACAACTTCTATAATCTGGGGATTGATTATGCTTACCGCTGGCATCGTTTTTCTTTTCAAGGAGAGACGGCCATCGGAAAACAAGGTTGGGCCTCTTTGAACCGTTTGCAATATTCACCGGTTCAAAACACTCAAATCATGTTGATACACCGGTTTTATTCTTATAACTATTGGGCCATGTTTGCCCATTCTTTTGGTGAAGGAAGTACGACACAAAATGAACAGGGATATTATATCGGCATGGAGACTTCTCCTTTTGCCTATTGGAAATTCTTCGCCTCATTCGATTTATTTTCTTTTCCGTGGAAAAAATACAGAGTAAATAAACCCTCTCGCGGAACAGACGGATTGCTTCAAGCCACTTTCACTCCACGCAGCTATCTATCCATGTATCTGAAGTACCGCTATAAACGCAAAGAACGGGATTGGACAGGTAGTAAAGGATCACTAACACTTCCTATTTTTCACCATCAACTTCGTTATCGTTTGAACTATTCTTTAGGAGATGTGTTAAGCAGTCGTACAACTTTAGATTATAATCATTTTCATTCTCAGGACAGAGCTGCTAATATAGGATATCAGGTTACACAAATGATATCCTCCCAACTGCCTTGGGCCAGGCTGTTTGCTGACGTTCAGGGCAGTTACTTTTTTACAGAGGATTATGATTCGCGCGTATATGCTTCGGAAAGCGGATTGCTTTATACGTTCTACACACCGTCCTTCCAAGGTCGTGGATTTCGCTGTAGCGTCCGTCTCAGATATGAACTGAATAAGCACTGGTTGTTCATAACCAAGTTTGGCGAAACAGTCTATTTAGATCGGAATGAGATCGGTTCGGGCAATGATTTGATCTGTGGAAATAAAAAAGGAGATGTACAAATGCAGCTGCGTATTAAGTTTTAATGTATATTTGTCTGCCAAAAATAATAGAAGAATACGATATTAAATGGATGACAGGGCTACTTTTGACAAAATGTTTAATGAATGGTATGCACAGTTTGTATATTTTGCATATTATTTTATAAATGACGCTGAGGTATGCAGAGATATCGTAAGTGATGCTTTTGAGTATTTGTGGCGTAATTATGAAAAGATAGAAGAGGCGACGGCTAAAACTTATCTTTATACAATCATTCGTACACGTTGCATTGACTATCTTCGCAAGCAAAATATCCATGAAGAATATGTAGAGTTTACTTCGCAATTAACTGATAAAATGATAGAAAGCGATTCGCAACATTCTGATTCTCGTGTTTTGCGTATTCGTAAAGCTATGGAAAAGTTGACTCCTTATAATTATCATATATTGGAAGCATGCTATATTCATAATAAGAAATATAAAGAAGTGGCCGAAGAATTGAATGTAAGTGTTGCGGCTATTCATAAGAATATAGTAAAGGCTTTGCGTATTCTTCGCGAAGAATTGGGTCAAGAGGGTAACCGGAATAGACTTTAAAACGTAAATATATATATTGAATACATTATTTATGGATGAAAAGAATATAAATATAAGTAAGTCGGAAGAAGAACTCCTGGAAATTATGGAGAATCGTTCTCATATAACTGCTGATCAATTGCATAATTTGAAAGAAGATGAGGAGTGCTTGCAGGCATGTTCTGATTTGGCAGAAATTGTGATAGAGATGCAGAAAAAACAAAATATGCTGGCAATTGATGTCCGGAATGAATTGGCAGATTTTCATAATAAACATTCTAAAAACGATCGAAGAAAAAATACGCGGATACTGTTGTGGGCCAGTGCCACAGGTGTAGCGGCGACTGTTGTCATAATTTTAGTTTTGCGTGCAATGATGATTTCGTCGCAACCGGAAATCATTAAAGTGTTTCAAGCCAATCATGTTGCCCAACAGGTCACTTTACAAGTGAATGATGAGAAGGAAATAAAACCACTAAAAGAAGTGGTAGAATCTCTTTCGTCTTCCTCTACTGCACAGTTGTCTTCTAAAGAAATAGATTATAGTCGTGCTCTTCTTCAGACAGAAACCAAGGAAGTAGGAAAGCAGAAAGTACAGATACATAGATTAAGTATTCCTAGGGGAGAGACATTCAAAGTCGTTTTATCTGATGGGACTGAAGTTTTCTTGAATTCGGATAGTCGTCTGGCTTACCCTACGGTTTTTAAAGGAAAAGAAAGAGTCGTCTCTTTGGAAGGTGAAGCTTATTTTAAAGTTACTAAAGATGCAAAACATCCTTTTATTGTGAAAAGTGGAAATCTACAGGTTCGCGTATTAGGAACGGAATTTAATGTGCGTAGCTACTCTCCTATTGATGTCCGTGTTACGCTCATTACAGGAAAAGTGGCTGTTAGCGATACTTGTGGAATTCATAGTGTTGAAATGATGCCGGGACAAAGTGCACAGCTTTCTTCTGACGGAACGTTTGCTGTGAACGAGGTGGACATTGAATCATTTTTATATTGGAAGGAAGGATTTTTCTATTTTGACGATGTTGCCCTGGTTGACATGATGAAAGAAATAGGGCGTTGGTATAATATAGATATTGAGTTCCGCAATAGCAAAATTATGGATCTTCGTATGCATTTCTTTGCAAATCGTCACCAAGACATCTTTCACTTGATTGAATTATTGAATCGAATGGAGAGGATACATGCTCATTTTGAAACAGGAAAACTAATTATTGAATAAAAAACGAGCAAAAAGTCATAAATCTGAATAGAAATATATATTTCTGAAAAATAAATTCTTTTAAGGGTAACCATTCTTTTTTAAACTTCGTATATAATTAAAAGAATGAAATATTATTTAACTATTCGGGCTTATGAAAAAGAATCAAGCACAAAAGTTCATTGTCTTGTTCTTGTTTTTCCTTTTTGCCTATTCATGGCGTGTTGAAGCGCAAACAGGTAAGGAAAAGCAAATAACAATGGAGTTTAAAAATGAAGGATTACCCTCTATTTTTAAACGTTTTGAAAAAGTATCGGGATATAAAGTTCTTTTTATCTACGATGAAATCAGTTCTTATACTTCTACCGGAAAAGTAGAAAAAGCTACAGTCGATGAAGCATTGAAAGTGATTATCGGGAAAAATCCGTTGAAATACCACATTGACGGACAATTCATCAATATCACAAAAGAGGATTCTAAAAAGTTTTTTTCACAAGTAAAAGGAAAAGTTTTTTCCGAGGAAGACGGACTTCCTGTTATCGGTGCCACTATTATCGTAGAAGATACCAATAATATTAGGGCTATCACGGACAATAATGGTAATTTTCAGCTTTCTAATGTTTCGAAAGATAGTCGGGTTAGAATATCGTATGTAGGTTTGGAGACTCAGTTCTTGAATCCTTCATCCTATATGTCGGTAGTGATGAAGTCTGATACAAAAACACTCGATGAAGTGGTGGTGACAGGTATGTTTAATAGAAAGAAAGAGGGATTCACTGGTTCTGCTGTTACTATCAAGGGTGAAGAGCTGAAAAAGTATAGTACGAATAATGTGGCTAAAGCGATAGCTGCTGTCGCTCCCGGGCTTCGTATCATGGATAATATCAATATGGGGTCTAATCCGAATAATCTGCCTGATATGCGTATGCGTGGCGGTGCAAATATGGATTTGAATGCACAGGCTACGGTAGATTTAAATTCTGCCAGTAATGATGTGCTGGCAGTTCAGGGCGAATATGAGACCTATGCCAATCAACCGCTGCTTATCATGGACGGATTTGAAATCAGTATACAGACACTTGCTGATATGGATCCCGACCGTGTTGCTTCCATCGTTGTGTTGAAAGATGCGGCAGCTACGGCTATTTATGGTTCGCGTGCGGCAAATGGAGTAATTGTTATCGAAAGCAAGACTCCCAAACCGGGACGGATTTGGGTGACTTATGGTGGGGAACTTCGTATTGAAGCTCCGGATATGACCGGGTATAACTTGATGAATGCAAGAGAGAAGATAGATGCAGAGTTGCAAAGCGGACTTTATACATACGGCGGCGAAACAGTTGAAAAATGGCAGCTCTATCAATCTAAATTGCGTGAAGTGCTGGCAGGAGTAAATACTTATTGGCTGGACAAGCCTTTGCAAACAGCTTTCCAACAACGACATACAGTTACGCTGGAAGGTGGTGATGAAGCCTTACGCTATCGGATGTATGTCGGATATAATAGTTCTCCGGGTGTGATGAAAGACAGCAAACGTGATGTACTGACCGGTTCACTTGATTTTCAGTATCGTCTGAAAAAGGTGTTGTTAAAGAATAGCATTACGTTGGATAATTCGGTGGCTAATGAGTCTCCGTGGGGAAGTTTTAGTGAATATACCCGCTTGAATCCTTATCTGCGTCCGTATGGAGAGAACGGAGAAATACAAAAACGGCTTGATAATTTTGAAGGAGTGGGTGGTGAGTCGAGCTACCTGAATCCGATGTACAATACGACATTCAACAGCAAAGATCAGAGTAAGAACTTCACAGTACGTGAACTTTTCAGGGTAGAATATAATCCTACTAATGAATTACGGTTTGAAGGAGCTTTTAATTTGTCCAAAAGTGTAGGACATCGTGATATTTTCCGTCCTGCACAACATACGCTTTTTGATAATGTGACCGATCCTACCTTAAGAGGTGATTACCGCAGAAGCCAGAGTGAAGCTGTCAGTTGGGGAATCGATTTGACAGGAAGCTGGAACAAGCAATTGAAAGACCATTATCTGACTGCTAATGCACGCATGAGTGTATTGGAGAATAATTCGGAGACTTATGGAAACTATGTGACCGGTTTCCCGAATGATAATATGGATAACTTGTTGTTTGGTAAGAAATATAACGAGAAAGTGACGGGCGATGAGAGGACAACACGCTCTATCGGTTGGGTGGCTGCCGGAGGTTATTCTTATAAATATAAGTATTCGTTCGACTTTAATATACGTTTGGACGGTTCTTCACAGTTTGGAAAAAATAACCGTTGGGCTCCTTTCTGGTCAACAGGATTGCGCTGGGATTTGAAAAAAGAGAACTTCATGAAAGATGTATCTTTTATTTCCGATTTCATTTTGAGGGGTACATACGGTACGACCGGTTCGCAAGGTTTTGATCCTTATCAGGCACATGGTTATTATACATACTCTAATTTGCTGCTTCCTTATTACTCATCTGATGCAACAGGTTCGGAAATCTTGGCTATGCATAATGAGAGTTTAAAATGGCAGACAACGAAAAGCACTAACCTTGCTTTGGAACTCGGTTTCTTTGACCAGCGTCTTACTGCACGTGTGGAGTATTACCGGAAAATAACAGATAATATGGTTACTTCGATAAGCCTTGCTCCTTCTCTTGGCTTCGGCAGTTATCCGGAAAACCTGGGTAAGATAGAGAATAAAGGTTGGGAAATCTCTCTTTCGGCTATTCCTTATAAGAATACTGCCAAGCAGGCTTATTGGACCATTACGGTGAATGGTTCTCGCAATACAGACAAATTGCTGGAGATATCGGAAGCAATGAAATACAGGAATGACCTGAATGCGTCAAATCTGAAAGATACACCATTGCCACGTTATGAAGAAGGCGAATCTCTTTCCCGCATTTGGGTAGTACGTTCATTAGGTATTGATCCCGCTTCCGGAGATGAAATATTATTAAAGCGTAACGGAGAAATGACCAGTGCCGTTAACTGGAGTGCGAATGATGTAGTACCTATCGGCAATACGGAACCTACATGGCAAGGATATATTAATTCTTCCTTTACATACAAAGGTTGGGGAGCGGATGTTAGTTTCAGATACCAGTTTGGCGGTCAGGTGTATAACCAGACTTTGATTGACAAGGTGGAAAATGCCAATCTGAAATATAATGTAGACCAACGTGTGAGCCAGTTACGTTGGGAGAAACCGGGTGACAAGGCACAATTCCGTGCTCTTAATCCGAGCGGTTGGGAAACGAAAGCTACATCCCGGTTTATCATGGATGAAAATATATTTCAGGGAAGCTCGTTGTCTGTCTACTATCGCATGGATCGTACTAATACAAAATTTATCAGCCATTGGGGATTGAGCTCCGCCAAAGTGACGTTTAATATGGAAGACTTTTTCTATTGGTCTACAGTGAAACGCGAAAGAGGTTTATACTATCCATATTCCCGTCAGTTTACATTTGCTTTGAATGTTGCTTTCTAATTAAAAACCTATTTGTATGAAACAGATAATATATATATTATTAACGACAACCGTGCTGGGACTTATGTCTTGCAGCGACTGGTTGGATGTATCTCCGAAGACTTCTATTCCTACCGACAAGCAATTTGAGTCGGAATCCGGATTTAAAGATGCTCTTACAGGTATTTATTTGAAGTTGGGCACCAAGACATTGTATGCCGGAGACTTGACCTATGCATATTTGGATGAGTTGGCAGGATTATACTCCGATTATCCGGGATATAATACAAACGCTGTTTTCAATCAAAGTATCGTATTTGATTATGAGAACATGTTTTTGAGTAAGAAAAACGGGATTTACTCGGCAATGTATAACGTCATCGCTAATATTAACAACTTCCTGGAGTACGTAGACAAAAATAAAGATGTTTTGGTGACCGAACGCTATTATGAAACCATGAAGGGAGAGGCGCTCGGGCTTCGTGCTTTTCTCCATTTTGATTTGTTGCGCATGTTCGGTCCTATTTACAAGGAACATCCTGCATCCAAAGCTATACCCTACCGTACAGCTTTTGATAAGGACGCCACGCCTGTTTTATCGGCCAGCGAAGTGGTTGATGCCATTCTCAAAGATTTGAATGCTGCTGAAAAATTACTGGAAGAGAGTGACCCTCTTGACTTCTTTACCGATCAGATGGGTGAAGATGCTACAGAGGTAAATCCTTTTCTTGTCAATCGTGAATTTCGTATGAATCTATATGCGGTGAAAGCTATGCTGGCCCGTGTATATTGTTATAAAGGGGATGCGGAAAGCAAAAGATTGGCTGTGGAGTATGCTAAACAAGTGATTGCTGCCTCTAAATATTTTACGTTGTACAAATCGCAGACAGCTTCCAATTACAATTCCATACGTTACGCAGAGCAAATATTCGGAATAACAGTCAATGAATTCTCCAATCTGCTTATTGGAAACTATATGGATATGGAGAATACCAATACTCAGCAACATTTCTACTTGGATGGAGATAAATTTAATGCTTTCTATGAAACAGCCAGTGCGGGGAATACCGATTGGAGAAGAATTGCAGAAATGTTTGAAGTTGTTGACGGAGGAAACCAGGCAAATGTTTTCTGTAGAAAATATAACCAGAAACCTTTGAATAGCGGATATACTTATTCCGGTGCTAATGCCGTTCCGTTGATACGTTTGCCTGAAATGTACTATATTGTAGCAGAGTGTGCATCTTCTGCGTCGGAAAGTGCTGATGCACTGAACACCGTACGTTTTGCTCGGGGTATTTCTTACAGTGATGAGATACCGACTACCGGATATGATGATCTTGATACTACTTCGGAAGAAGACAAAAACCAGACTAAACGTATCAATGAAATAATGAAAGAATATAGAAAAGAATATTTTGCAGAAGGACAACTTTTCTATTTTTTGAAAGCGCATAATTACAGCACTTATTACGGTTGTGGGATAGAAACAATGACTGAAGCCCATTATCAGATGACATTGCCGGATGATGAGTATATTTTTGGAAACAACTCTAAATGATGAAGCATTATGAAACGTATTATATATTTTGTTTTAGCTATTCTTGTTTGCGGCATCTATGCGGGATGCAGTGAAAGCGAGATAGAATTATACAATCAGACATCACGTATCAATTTCTATGGAAGTCTACATATCCGCACGTTGGTTGATACAGACTATGTGAAAAAAGATGATCCTTATGCCATAGACAGTTTTACGGTGAAAATACAGGGGGATCTTTTGAAAGAGAACCGTGATTTCTGTGTGAAAGTTAGTCCGAATAGTGATTATCAGAAGTCGGTAGATGTATTGTTGGAAAGCAAGTATACATACACTGAATTGGATACGGTTTGCCAAGTATTCTATTATAAAATTAAACGTCCGGCAGTAGAGGCAGGTAGAAAAGTCTATGGCTGTTTTCTGGAGTTTGATTTGAACAATCCTCTACATCAGTTTGACAAAGGGCTGGTTGAGCAACATCAAATACCTTTAAATGTCAGATGGGAGTTGAAAACGGATGAATGGGGTTGTTGGAGCGGATATAAATATGGCAGCTATAGTGACGAGAAATATATGTTCATTATGGATGTATGTGGGTGTGTGTATGAGGAACTGGAAGAGGAGGATTATGACAAAGTCAAACAAGCTTACAAGGAATATAGAGAAGCAGGAAATCCTCCTATTTTAGGTGAAGACGGTGATGAAATTGTTTATGAATAAGATTAAAGAAAAAACGTTATGAGGAAATATATCATCTATATAGCAAGTTTTATCGGAGCGGCTTTATTGCAAACAGGTTGTTACGATGACAAGGGAGATTACGATTATCATGATGTGAATATGATGGGAATTGTAATACCTGAAACCAAGTTGCGTATGCCGAAGGAAGAAGCGGTGGAAGTTTCAATCATGCCGCAGATTTCTCAGACATTGGAACAGAATGAAGAAAATCTTGTATTTCAGTGGAAGCGTCTCAATCCGAATGCCACATTGGGTTCGGACCGCTTGTCTGATTATACGGATTATTCTGTAGGAAAAGAATGTAAGATAACTGTTGAGCCTAATGAATCGGATAATATAGGTTTGATGTTGGTTGTTTCGGATGAAAAGAATGGAACTATGTGGTATCAGCAAGGACAGGTGACAATAATCAAGCCATTTAATCCTTGTTGGTTTGTCCTTCAGGAGAAAGAAAATAAGGGAGTGCTTGGAGCTATTGAAGGAACATCGGAAGGGTATTATGTATATCCGGATGTATTTCTGTCGGAAACAGGAAATACGTTTCCTTTAGATGGAAAGCCATTAGCTGTGACTACCCGACGCAAATACGGTCCGATTGATCAGATATCTGCTATGATTATAGGATTAAAAACTGTTCCTGTTCTTACGTTAGTGACAGATAAGGATGTGGCTTTATTTACTCCGAGTTCGTTAATAATGAAATTTCAGGCGGATAGGATATTATTTGAGCCGGTTCAACAAGGCAAAGCAATAAAAATTGATACTTATAAAATGGATAAACATGGCGAATTGTTTGTGAATGACGGTAAGTCTTATTTCGCTTATATGGATGGTTGTTGCGTACCTTATTCTATTAAGAATAACGCTACTGGTGATTATCCTTCTGTTTCTGTTTATGGTTCTTATGGAAAAAAATTGCTTTTTTTTGATTCTTCTACACATTCTTTCTTGAGGCGTAATGCTTTGTCTAGTTATGGTGATTATCTCAATCCTTCTAATAATGCTAAAGCTATTCGCGAGAGGGGTACTATATGGGATGATAAATATCCGATACAAGCTTCTGCAATTGATTTTAATGATGGAGATGGAAGTGCCTTTGATCCGAATAACATTGATCCTTCTTTACAAGTGAGAACGATTGTCACAGGAGGAAGTGGTGGTAATAATGCTTATGCCATTGCTTCTACTCAGAGCGGGAAAGATTTGACGGTATTTAAGTTTAGCAATAATACTCCTACTTGTGCAGGTTTATATACTGTTTCTTTACCGTCGGATATAAATGTGGAAACTGCAAAGTTTGCTGCTTCTTATGCTTATACGGCAGATCTTCTGTTTGTAGCTTCCGCTAACAAGTTATATCGAATAGACTTGAATCGTAGTCAGGTGACAGAACTTTATCAATATGAAGCAGACCCGTCAGCACAAATCACGTGTCTGAAGTTTAAGGATGCTGAAGATGAAGAACTCGGTATGTCTCTCGGATTGGGTGTCAATACTGCTGACAAGGGTTTAGTTGTAGAATTACAGCTGACAGTGGCTGGAGATGTATCCCGTGGAGAAAACAGCATTTGTGTTTACGAAGATCCCAATCAGCCTATCGGGAAGATTGTTGATATTAGTTATAATTACGAATAGAATGAACCACTTCTTATGCTAAAAGGAATTATCAGTGCAATATTTCTTGCTGTTGTCTGTACTTTTTTGTACGGGCAACAGCCAAGTATTGCTACTTTCTTAAAGGGGAGAGCCCCTGTGGAAGTTATTCCCGGTATGTTTACTACCTATCGAAGTGATAAACATATCTATTGGGAAATCCCGGATTCATTGATTGGACGTGAGTTTGCCGTAACGACAACTATCCTGACAGCTCCTGCCCGTCCGGACCGGGATATGGAAAAGAAATTCGGATATGCGGGTGACATGATAGGTCCGGTATTTTTCAGTTTCCGTAAACAGGGTGACGAGTTGTGGATGATGGATCCACAATATGAAAGGGTGATAGAAAATCCTGAAGGAACGTATGCAAAAATCGCTGCCCAACGTGGGAATGAAAGGCTTTATAAGATATTACCGATTAAAGCAAGGAATCAGGGAAGTAGCCTGATAGAGATTGGTGAAGTATTAAAAGATTTTCCTCTGTTCACTCTCGGCATTGTGTCTTTTGATTTGTTGATAGGTACACATCTAAGCGAAAAAGACTGTATCAAGGAAATCAAGGGATATGATAATCGTTTGTTGATACATGCGTCACGAACTTATCAAAGTTCATCAATGGGAATACCGGGTAAGCCTGTTGCACCTCCTTATATTGGAGACTGGGATACAGGTATCTGCATAAAATTACTATCAAAAAGACCGTTGGAGGCAGTAACTGCAAATACCGGAACTTATTTTACGATCAGCAAGGATTGTTTTCAAGGGGATCAGCCTGCTATTCAGAAATCTGTTGTCAAACGATGGCGGCTGGAAATAAGGGTGGAAGATGAAGAAAGATATATGAGAGGGGAACTAGTAGAACCCATACAACCTATTGTTTTTTATATAGATCGTAATACACCGGAAAAGTACATCAACTGTATTATTGAAGCGGTACGTGACTGGCGTCCGGCTTTTGAAAAAGCCGGGTTTAAGAACGCCATTGATGCGCGGCTGGCTCCTACCGTTGAGGAAGATCCTGATTTTAGTATTTATGATAGTAGTTATCCGTTCATTTCATGGAAGATATCAGGGCAAAATAACGCTTATGGACCGACTCCATGCGAACCCCGGTCCGGTGAGATTATAGCTTGCCACATCGGTATTTTTTGCAGTGTCTTGAATTTGGAACAGAAATGGTATTTTGCTCAATGTGGAGCGAATGATCCGCAGGCATGGAATATAGAGTTGCCGGACTCTTTGCAATACGAACAGATAAAACAAGTATTGACACATGAAGTGGGTCATACATTAGGGTTGGAACATAACTTTCTGGGTAGTTCTCATTACTCCATCGATCAATTACGTGATAATGACTTTTTAAGTCAATATAGTATTGGTAGTTCCATAATGGATTATGTGCGGTGTAATTATGCTTTGCGTCCTCAAGATAAAGTTGATTTGAGAAACAGGCGGGTACGTGTCGGCGAATATGATAAGTGGGCTATTGAATGGGGCTACCGTATATTTCCGGGTAAAGATGCTTCTGAAAGAGAAAAGAACAGGAGCCTTTGGAATCAGGAAAAACAGAAAGATCCCTCGTTACATTTTTCGGGCAGAATGGATGTAAGGGCTCAGGCAGAAGATTTGGGTAATGACCATGTTATGGTTAATACACAGGGAATAGAGAACTTGAAATATTTGTGTGAACATCCGGATGTCTGGAATGTGACGGATAAAACGTCTTTGCGTGTATTACAGGGGCGTTATGAAGCGGTATTGGAGCATTATAAACAGTGGGTACAGCACGTTTTGTCTCATTTGGGCGGGAAACGTCTTGCTGAGCCGGATGATGAGAATATTTACATACCTGAAAAAGCCGATTACAATAAGAAGGTTATGAGCTTTATACAGGCTTATATATTACAACCGCCTGTGTGGATGTTTGATGAAAAACTTACCGCTAAATTAGAAATAAATGGTAGTCGGGAGTTCGATCGCTTTTATGAAGAGCTGATGTCGGAAATGATTCGTTCCCTCCGGGAAGTGGAAAGAACGGAGAATGTTTGTGAGGATATGTTGTCTGTAGATGAGTTTTTGGAAAGCATACATAAAGAATTATTTACCGAATGGGCTGACAATATTCCTGTAAGTGACGCCAAGTATAAAGTGCAGCTGCTTTATGTGAGTAAACTTGTTAAATTGTTGGATAGATCAGAAAAGATAACTTCGTCGAGATTATTGGTTTCCATTATGCAGGCTTTGAATAGAATAAAGGAGGAAAGTCTTGATTATAGCCATAAGATTACGGATCCGGTTACCAAAAAACGGGCAATGTTTCTTGTAGATAGTATTTTGTTTTAATGATGAAAAGTAAATAAAGAAATTCATGAAGAGAAGAAGATATGTGATTGGTATATTGTTGTGTGTCACAGCTTTGCTTCAGGCACAGGATTCCGTCAAGTCATTTGACGAGTTTTTTGTTGCCGGGATGGATAAGATCGACGGTGTGTTTCCTGTGTATGTAGCGGAAAAAGAAATCTATTTGGAAATACCCGAAAAATATATCGGGCGGGAAATTGAAGTCAGTGGACAGATAGACCGAGGGTTTGATTTGTTGAATCGTCCGGTTGACGGACTGGGAGTAGTGCGTATTATATCTCTGGATAAAGCTACAATTTGCTTTCAAAAACCGTTTTATACAGAGCGTATTTTAGATGAAAAAAGCACATATCAGCAATCTTTCTCGTTGTCAAATATGCAACCTGCCGGTAAAAGTTATCCAGTGGTGGCCTATTCAAAAGAGCAGGGAGCTATTATTCGGATAACAGAGTATCTGATGACTGGCGATGACTGGTTCAGCTATAATGATAGTTTTATTCGTTCCTTGGTTCCGGAACTGTCGGAAATAATGAAAATACATCCTTTTAAGGAAGGTGTGTCGTTTACGGTCAGGCGCTATCATGGAGTTGAAGCAGAAAGATATATGCTGTCCAGTTCTGCCGTTCTATTGCCTGAAGGTAGTATGCCTTTGGAAGTCACTTGTGCAGTACGCTTGCTACCTCTGAAAAAAGATCAGATCCGCCTGGCAGATTACAGAATACCCTACCGGACATTGAGTTTCAAAGATTACTCGCAAAATCCTTATTGTATGGTAGAAGATTCATTGATTCTTCGTTGGGATATGTCACAACCGCTTACTTTCTATGTAGATACCCTTTTTCCGAAGGAATATTTCCAGGCAGTAAAGGAAGGAGTGGAAGCATGGAATACCGCCTTCCATAAAGCAGGTATTCATGATGCTTTACAAGTAAGGTATGCAGACCGAAAGATAATTCCGGCGGAACAACGTGCTTTTATATCTTATGATTTAAGAATACCGGGGATCAAAAGTGACTTTATCTGTCATCCTCGTACCGGAGAAATACTTTCATGTCGTCTGAATATCGGACATGGATTCCTAAAAGGAAAATTAGACGACTATCTGTTAAGTTGCGGTGCCTCGGATTCGCGTATTCTGGCTGACCGTTATTCTAAAGAAGTGGAAAAAGAATTGTTGCAAAATGAAATAACGGAAGAAATTGGATATCTTTTAGGTTTGCGCAGAAGTTTATCGAAAAGTTCGTGTGGAAAGACTTTAAAAGTTGGAGATGATGATTGCCGGACTATTTATTTTGGTTATCATCCTTTCAAAGGAGACCAAAATTGTTATGATGAACGGGAGAAGCTCCGCCAATGGATAGATCATAATTTACCAGATCACATTCGTTTATTCCAACCATCAGGGAAGGAGAATTCTGATTCTTCATTTCCAGAAGATTATACGGTCAAAATATCGGATTTACAGACTGTAGTGAGTCGGTTGGACAAGATTGTGTATAAGGGGAAGAAATACGATAAAGGGAGTTCGCTCACTGATATATACAGAAAGGCTATTCGTCTGTATGGGAGTTATCTGATGGAAATGGCAAAGGTGGTGGGTAGTTCTCAACCGGCAGATGCGCAGCGTCAGGCAATGCTTGATTTGGACAACTATTTATTTCATTCTGTTAAAAAGATGGAATGTACCTATGTAAAAGAGAATTTGTTGGAAACAAGAAACAATCTTCTGTATCCGGAACTGGCGAAGTTGTTCAAACAATTGTTGAGTGTAAAGACAATTTCAGCTCTTCGATTGCAGGCGTTGCAGAGTGACCGGAAGGGGTATGACGATATTGATTTTTTCCGGGATCTTTATAAAGGATTGTTTAATGGTTTTGATCCGCAGTCTGCCGTTAGTTATGAACAGATGGATATTCAGCTGATATGTTTGGAAGCGTGGCTGGATATTATGCAGGAAGCTACTGAACATAATAGTATAAAGAAACGTTTAACGAACGAATTGCATAGTCTGCACGATAGACTGGAGGAGCTTAGCACGATACATTCCCAAAAGGAAGTACGTGATATGTATATTCTGCTTTTGAGAAGAATGGATCAATATTTCCGTGTGGTTTCTTGAGTGGCGTTAGAGTAATAATTTGTTTGGGATGATGAAAAAATGGTCGTACAGATAGAATAACCTATAAGTTTTGGGTTATCTTTGCTATGATTTATGAATAAATAATTAGAATAAGATGACTATTATTTTTCCTTCACCCATCTTCGGCCCTATTCATTCCCGCCGTTTAGGCGTTTCATTGGGAATCAATTTATTGCCGGACGACGGTAAGGTTTGTTCATTCGACTGCATTTATTGTGAGTGTGGTTTCAATGCCGAACATCGTACGAAGAAACTTCTTCCTACCCGTGAAGAAGTCCGCACGGCTCTCGAAGAGAAACTAAAAGACATGCAGGCAAACGGCCCTGCTCCCGATGTACTGACATTTGCCGGAAATGGTGAACCGACTGCGCATCCCCATTTCCCGGAAATCATAGAAGATACACTTGCGCTTCGCGACAGGTATTTCCCAAAAGCGAAAGTAAGCGTATTGAGTAACTCTACATTTATTGATCGCCCTGCCGTATTCGAAGCACTGAACAAGATAGATAATAATATCCTGAAACTGGATACAGTGGATGAAGAATATATTCATCTGTTGGACCGTCCTAACGGAAAATATTCTGTTAAGAAGATCATCGAAAGAATGAAAGAGTTCAAAGGAAACTGCATCGTACAGACGATGTTCCTGAAAGGAGGTTATCAGGGAAAAGACATGGATAATACATCCGACAAGTATGTGCTCCCCTGGATAGAAGCAGTGAAAGAAATCGCTCCCCGTCAAGTGATGATATATACGATTGACCGGGAGACTCCCGACCACGATTTGCAAAAGGCTACGCATGAAGAGTTAGACCGTATTGTGGCTTTATTGGAAAAGGAAGGTATTCCGGCAACAGCTTCTTATTAAAATATAATTTAAACAGGGATATATTTCTTCTTGATAATACGTAAGAAAATTAATATAAGAGGGCGAACCTATAGAATTCAGAAGTTTTATACTTCCTATTCTATTGCTCGCCCTTTTATTGGCTTCATGAGCTGTTTCAGCCTATTCTGACAAGGGTATATTCTCACTTTGATGAGAAAAAGTTCTCATTGCAGTGAGAGTTTTTTCTCATTATAATGAGTATTTTTTCTCATCGCAGTGAGAATGCTTGAGAATGTGTACTTCCCTGATAATGTTTCCTTTCTTCACATAATCTTTCGGCAATATCCCGAACTGCTTTTGAAAGCAACGGGCAAAGTACGAAGGATTATTGAATCCTACAATGAAACAAACCTCATTGATTCGGTATTTACGCCAAGTGTTATCTGCAAAACGTTCTTTATAAAGAACACTCCTTTCAGATTAAAGGGCTTGTTTACCTAACTATGTTTCGGTAAAATGGCTATTTACAGGAAACATAATTAGGTAAACAAAATAAAGTTCTTATATTTGCATGAATTGAAGGTTATTAAAAAACTGATTTTGGTATGGAAAAGACCCTGATACGCCAGAATGCCCAATGGAATGGCAAAATGTTTGATCACTTGTGTCCGAGAGACATCATGGACAATCTTTTGAAAAAGAAAACGATGCGTCATGTTCAGATACTGACCGGTGTACGTCGTTGTGGCAAATCTACTGTCTTCAAACTATTAATTAATGACCTGTTGCAATCAGGAGTGAGCGGTAAGTCGATTCTTGTACTTAATTTGGATGATCCGCAGTTCATTCCATTTTGGGATGATTCCTCCAAATTATTCGGCGTGATTGAAAATGCAGAACGTCTGACGGGAGAGAAAGTGAAATACCTGTTTTTGGATGAAGTACAACATTTATGTGATTGGGAGATATTCATAAAGAGTGCTTATGACACTGAGATATTTGAAAAGATATATATTACGGGGTCTAACTCGCAATTGTTACAGAACCGTTTTTCCGCCTTGTTGTCCGGTCGTTATTTCGAGAATGAAGTGCGTCCGTTTTCTGTTCGGGAAGTTTTTCGTTCGCAAGGAATAACGACTTTGCTTGATTGTTATACCCAAACACCGAAAGTTCTGCGTATCATGGACAATGTCCTTTCTACAGGTTGTTTTCCTGAAATCGTATTGGGTGATGCTGATGAGGACATCAAACAGGAATTATTAAAAAGCTATTTCGAATCCATTGTGCAGAAGGATTGCATCGTTTATAGTGGCATACGTGACACCCATTTGTTCTTTCGTCTGGTCAGTTACTTGATGCAGAATATGGGGAGCCGTTTTTCTATACCGGCTGTGGGTAAGGCACTGAAAAGCAATGAAAATACAGTTGCGTCCTATCTCAACTTTTTGTGTGACAGTTATATTTGCGTCGATGTACGTAACTTTTCTTATTCTTTGAAAGAGACTTCCCGTTCCCAGCATAAGTGTTATTTCATTGACAATGGCTTGGTTTCAGCCAATGTCTTTCGTTATTCTCCGCAAAGTGGTAGTGCCTTGGAGAATCTTGTTTATAATGAGCTGAGAAATAAAGGGTATATGAATATTTCATTCGACAATAGTAAGACGGAATGTGATTTTTTGGCATATAAAAACGGGAAAGCTTATGGCTTTCAGGTTTGCTATGAACTGAATGACATGAACCTGAAACGTGAACTGTACGGATTCGAACTGGAAAATGTGATGCTCGAAAAGAAGACCCTGCTTACTTACAACCAGAAGGAAACTTATGGGGATATTGAAGTTGTTCCCTTTTGGGAATGGGTTATGTCACCACCTTTCACATAATCTTTCGGCAATATCCCGAACTGCTTTTGAAAGCAACGGGCAAAGTACGAAGGATTATTGAATCCTACAATGAAACAAACCTCATTGATTCGGTATTCTCCTTCACGCAGAAGTTCTCCGGCTGTTTTGAGTCGTATCAACCGGATATAATCATTGGGCGGCATTCCGGTCAGTCCTTTCAATTTGCGCTGTAAGTTGGAACGGCTGATAGCCATCTCCTCTGCCATCTTATCGATGGTAAATTCTTCATTGGTGAAATTGCGGGTAATGATTTCATTGATCGTGTTCAGCCATTTCACGTCTGTTTTGTTCATTAATGTCTGGTCGTATGACATATTCGGAACAGTTGTAAAGTGGTTGAACAGCATGCGCCTGTTTTCCAGCAGATTATTGATGGTGGCTTTCATGTGGCTTAGCGAGAAAGGCTTTTCTATATAAGCGTCCGCGCCATAGTCAAGACCCGCAATTTTTGAATCGATGCTGTCGAGTGCCGAAAGCAGGATAAACGGGATATGGCAAAGCATATTGTCGGAACGGATGGACTTTAATAATTCGAATCCGTCCATGTGAGGCATGACGATGTCACTGATAATAAGATCTACTGTCGTTGTCTCCAGACATTCCAAGGCTTCCTTGCCATTGGCGGCTGTATGGATGGTGTAGGTATTTCCCAGATTCTTAGCCAAAAACTCCAGCATATCCGTCGTGTCTTCCACTACCAGAAGAGAGTAACCGGCGGGTTCGCCTTCTTCTTCCAAAGCGGGAACCTTGTCGGGCATGGAAGTAATGGAAGGGCTGACAGAGACGCTTTTCTCCAAATACGGAATTTCTACACATACCTCGCACCCTTCCGCATAGCTGGGATTGATATAAACCTTTCCCTTATGCTTCTCCACCAACAATTTGACGAGACTCAATCCGATTCCTACTCCCGATCCGTTATTTCCTGTATTCCCTACCTGATAAAACGGTTCGAAAACCTTGCTACATTCCTCCTGTGGGATGCCCGGACCGTCGTCACGCACACAAAGAGAGAGCGTGCGCCCTTCGGAAGACAGGTGTTCGTCCATAATGACCATAATGCGGGTGCGGGCATACTTCATGGCATTCGTCAACAGGTTGCTGACAATTTTAGTCAGCGCCTCCTGGTCTACATTATATTGCAGATGTTCTTTCGGCAGCGAGACACTGAAAGATATTCCGGTCAGGGAGATGGCACGGAAACGGTCGATGATGTCCTCAATCATTCGGTTGATGTCTACCTGATTGAATGAAAGCGTATAACCTTCCTTGTCCACTTTACGGAAGTCGAGCAATTGCTTGATAAGCTCCATCAGCCGGTTGGTGTTCTTCCGTATCACAGATAGGTTGCTTTCTACTTCACTGTTCCATTCATGTGTTTCCAAAATAGCTTCCAGCGGAGCTTTGATAAGACTTACCGGAGTCTTGATTTCATGTGCCACTTGGGTGAAGAATGTAATTTTCGACTGGAACAACTCCTGATTCTTGATTTGTTCCATCTCTTTCATCTTTCTTATTTTCACGGCCTGTTGCTTACGCAGATAAAGCCTTACCAGAAAATAAGTGAAGCCACATGCAATTAGTAAATAGAAAATCTTGGCGTAGATCGTTTTCCAGGGTGGAGGAAGAATTTCAATATGCAGGCAACAGTCGTCATTGCTCCAATATTCATCGTTGTTACTGGCTTTCACACGGAAAGTATATTCACCCGGAGGCAGGTTGAGAAAAGATACGTTATGTTTATCCGTGTATATCCATTCTTTGTGAATACCGTCCAGTTTGTAGGCATATAAATTCTTGCTGGGAGCCACATAACTAAGACTTTCGAACGTGATGTCGAACGACACCACCTGATAAGGAACAGTTACCTGTCCGCTAAGAGCAGGTATACGCTTGCTAAGGCTTACTTTGTCGTCGGGGCTGTGCATATATACCGCCGAGATAGACGCTGTAGGTCTTACCTTATTAATAGATAATTTGAACGGATAAAAACAATTAAACCCGTTCACCCCACCGAAATAGAATTTCCCGTCACTGGCTTGCAGGGAAGAACGGAAATTGAACTGGTTACTTTGCAACCCATCCTCGATGGTATAGAGCTGTGCCCGTTTGTTTTGCGGCTCATACCGGATCAGTCCCCTGTTGGAAGAAAGCCAATAGTTACCCGATTGATCGTCCAGTATGCCATAGATGATATTGTTCGGCAGATTCTCTTTGGTAGAGAAGTTTTCAAAACGGTCCTCCTGATAATGATAACGGCAGATGCCACCACCTTCAGTACAGAACCATAGATGCTGTTTATGATCGATATACACACGGATTACCCAGTTACTGCAAGGAGAATCAGGATTTACTGGGTCGTTGCGATAGTTGTGCAATTTACCGGTTTGGCGGTTGTAACGCCAAATGCCGTCCCTTTTGCTTGCCAGCCACATGTCCCCATGTTGGTCTTCAACCATATCGTAGATAAAGATATGGCTTAAAGGTTCCAATGTCCGGAAAGAGTCACTTTCCGGGTCATACCGGCAGAATCCGGAAAGCGTTCCCAGATAAATGCTGCCATCCTTCGTTTGATAGATGGAGTAGATATGGTCGTTAGGAATTGAATGTGGGTTTGCGCGGTTATGGCGATAGTTTTTCATTTTTCCCGTTTGAGTATCCAGGATATATAATCCCCGTGAGAAACTGCCAATCCACAATTTTCCTTCATTGTATAGTAGTGCATGGATATTGTGATAACCGATGTTAGGGTTACTGCTTCTCAACAGATGGTTTTTGAACTTTTTCGTGCGGGGATCAAAGAGATTCAGTCCCCCGTCTTCGGTAGCAATCCAGATGTTACCGTCGGGATCTTCGCAGAATTGGCTGATTACATTTCCCGAAAGAGAATTTTCCGTACCATTGGGATAATACCACTCGATATCCTTATGCTTGGGAGACAGGTAACTCACTCCACTGAAATAAGTCCCGATCCAGATTCCCCCTTCCCTATCCTGATAACAGGCATAGATACTTTCTTTATTTTGTTCGTCGTCGGTAGGCAGACATTCTCCTGTCGTGGTGTTGAATGTATAAAGTCCGTCGTCGGAGCCGAGATAGAAAGAGTTGGCTGTCCGTTGAAACAAGGTGCGGATGCGCGGAATGGTAAGCGTGTCCCCTTCTCCGAAGTAATAGCGGAATTGCCCTGTCTCTTTATTGAAACGTGCCAGTCCCCCGTACCATGTACCCGCCCATAATACTCCCTGCGAACTTTCCATCAAAGAGATAATCTCGTTGCAGGCAGGACGTCCGAAAGAAGTGCCCTCGGATATATATCCTGTGAAGTTGTCCGTACGTTGGTTGTATTTCGCCAGCCCATTCCGGGTACCTATCCAGATAGTCCCGAACGAGTCGTTATAAATCACCCATATGTGATTATCCGGCAGTGAATGAGGATCGGAAAGAGAATGCAGATATTGCCTCAACGTACCTTTTTTCTCGTTGTAGACAAACAGCCCGTTGGTTGTTCCGATCCATAACTGCCCGTCATTGTCGTATGCCATTCCGAAGACGCTGTTGACTGATGCCCCGTCTTCCGTCTGTTTATCGAATACGGAGAACTTCTCTTCCCACGAATCGAATAAATACAGCTTCTCCGTACTGGCCACCCAAATCTGATTGTTATCCTGATGGCGGCAGATCGTTACTATATTCATATAGCTGTTTCCGCCGTTTTCTGACGAATGTCCGTAGTTGGTGAACTCGATGCCGTTGAAACGATTCAGCCCGTCCTGCGTTGCAAACCACATATATCCGATGCTATCCTGAAGGATGCTCCGGACACAATTGCCCGATAACCCCGATCTAACGTCATATTTCTTGTAGATATTGGCGAAGACCAGAGAAACGGATGCAAGCAGTATACCTATGAATAAGATGAATCGTTTCATAATTTCCTTTCTTTGTTATTAGGTTCGGTTTAATTCAATTCTGTCCAGCTTAATTCTGTTCCGTTCTGTTTTTCAGTTTAATTTTGTTCCGTTCAGTTTAGTTCTATTCATTCCGGTTTGCTACCGTTTAGTTTTCGTTGGCAGTTATCCCCTCCACAAGCTATGAGAGCCTGTTTTATGGGGGATATATTTCTTGTTTACAAGAGCTATATGTGCTGCGTATTGGATCTATATACCCAACACGCAGGGCATATATACCCAACAGATTGGATCTATAGCTCCTGTAAACAGGGTAATTACCCCCTTTGTAGAAGCCTTTATTTCACGTCATCCCACGTATCTGTGCGGAATGGGAAAGCACTCAATCCGAAAGTATTCCGCAGCGTGATATTTCCCACATAATTACGGAAAGCATAGCGCACGGCAATCGGTTGGGCTACCTCTTCACTCCACACTTCTACTGTGTTGGTACGTCCTACAATCTTTGCTTTCGCCGGATAGAACTTCTTGTCCGCTCCCGCAATCTCAAATCCTTCCAGTTCGGAGAAAGTAGGGAACAACCCCGCAGGTGCATTATCAAATGTCACTATGGCCTTTTTGTCCGCATAGTCCACTTTGGTCATCGTCGGACCGTTGGATGGTAACCGGCGAATACCGTATGTTTTAGTCAGTGCAAGCGTAGCCAACCGAAGCCCTACTACATCCTTCTGTGGCGGATGGATACAGAATTCATCACCAATATCCGTAGTAGGCACCATGCCCGAATTAGGAATTGTTTTCAGTGCTTCCATCTGTGCTTCCCGCAATAGAGCGGCCCCTGTATCACGGCTGTCCTTATATTTATGAGGAGCAATCTGCACATAATAGAAAGGCATATCGGGAGCCTCCCATACATTTCTCCATAGCTGCACCATAGCAGTCATCATCGGAGCATAGAATTGATAGTTGGATATATTCGATTCTCCCTGATACCAAAGGAAACCGCGTGCCGTGAAGTTCTTAACAGGCCATAACATCGAGTTGTACAGACATTCCAAACGCTGGTGCACCCCTCTTTTAGGATTTTTGGCAGCTTCAATGTTCATACCTTCCACGGTTTTCAATGTCGGTTCATCCATCCATGCTTCAATCGCCGAACCTCCCCAACTGTTGATAACCAGTCCTACCGGGAGATGGAGACTTTCAGTCAGTTGGCGGGCAAAGAAATAGGCGGCGGCACTGCAATCAATGCTCGTTTCGGGTGACGATACTTCCCATTTTCTTTTCTCGAAATCCGTGCGGCGTTCTGTATCATTGGTTCTCGGTACGGTAATAAAACGAATACGGTCGCGATAATTTCCCGAGTTCAGCAGCGTTTCAAGTGAGTGGTCAATGGGTTGTGCTGCATTTCCCATCATACGCATTTCCATGTTCGACTGTCCGGAGCAGATCCACACCTCCCCTATCAGTATATCCGAGAGAGTGACCGGAGTGCCGTCACTGATCGTAATAGAATAAGGAGTATATCCTCCTTCGGGAGTGTCTACTTTTACCAGCCAGGCCCCGTCTTTATCCGTAGATGCCTGATAAGTCCGGTTGTTCCACGAAGTGGTGACAGTTACTTTTTTGCCATCCGCCCAACCCCATAACTTAACGGAGCTGTTCTGTTGAAGTACCATGTGATCTCCCATCATTGCAGGGAGTTTTACTTTGCCTTGTGCAATCGGCAGGAATAAAAGTGATAAAATAAGAAGTAGAAAATGTTTTTTCATACTGTTTTTATTAGATATTCGACGAATAATTATTAGGTATCAGGCAAAAATACAACCTATTTTTAAATATGGAATAAAACTAGCTAGTCATTTTCTGATAAAAGCTGGTCGAAATCTTAAAAGCTTGTTTTTCCTTTTCATTCTCCGCCGAATTTTCTTAATTAGTGGCATCAATCGCCTAAACAGTATTATTAGATTGGCTAAATATCCCATTTCTTTGCAGGGTGAGTATTTAACAACCTAATTGTTTCATTAAATCTAATAAAATGAAAAAGAAGCATTATCTATTATTTTTATTGGCTTCGCTCTTTTTACTGACAGATGTGGTGTGGGCACAAACATCTGCCACGGTAAATGGAGTAGTGATCGATGAGAATGGAGAAACCCTGCCGGGTGTTTCCGTCGTCGAAGTAGGTACAACAAACGGTGTCCTGACAGACCTGAACGGACACTACACCTTAAAAACAACTTCTGCCAAACCTTCCGTTTCTTTCAGTTACATTGGTTATCAGACCACCACGCTTCCCCTGAACGGGCGTACGAAACTCGATGTACAGATGAAAGTGGAAACGAAAGTATTGGATGAAGTAGTGGTAGTGGGCTACGGTGTACAGAAGAAAGTGAATCTGACCGGCTCCGTGACTTCCATCAACTTTGCCGACCAGACGGAAGGACGACCCATCATGAGTGTTTCTTCCGCCCTTTCGGGACTCGCCGCCGGTATGAACGTCACACAAGCTTCGGGACAACCCGGCTCGGACGGTGCCACCATCCGCGTCCGCGGTAACGGTACGTTCAATACCAACTCCCCATTGGTCCTGGTGGACGGTATCGAATGGAGCATGGACAATGTGAACCCCAACGACATCGAAAGCATCTCCGTACTGAAAGACGCTGCCTCCACAGCTATTTATGGTACGCGCGCCGCCAACGGAGTCATCCTTATCACCACCAAAAACGGGAAAGGCAAACCGCAAATCTCCTATTCTTATTCGGGAGTCGTGCAGATGCCCTACAATAACCTCTCTTTCGTAAGCGACTATGCCCGTTATATGGGACTGGTGAACGAGGCTTGCGACAATGTGAATACCAAAGGTATCTTCTCACAGGAAAGCATCGACCGCTGGAGGGCTGCTTCTGCCGATCCGAACGGGTTGAACGAGTACGGAGTACCCAATTACGTGGCTTATCCCAACACCGATTGGTTCGACGAAGTATTCGACACCGGATATTCGCAAGAGCACAACCTGTCTGTCTCCGGCAGTTCGGAGAAAGTGAAATACATGCTTTCCTTAGGCTATCTCGACAATCAGGGAGTCATGAACCGCTGGAACCTCGACTCAAGTACGCAGAAAATCAATTTCCGTACCAACCTGGAAGCCAAGATAGTGAAATGGATGACCGTCGGCACCCGTCTCTACGGACAAAAGCAAGATTACGGGATGGCTAATATCAGCAACGGATTCAAGTATCTCTATCAGACCACTCCGGGTGTATACCCCGGCGAACCGAACTACTGGGGACGTGCCGCGCTGGCCAGCGAAGAATCTTCCAATGCCAATAATATCTTCGGTCAGATGGCAGGAGCTACCGGTTTCAATACCGTCTGGCGTCTCAACGCATCAGTCTACGGAATTATCACTCCCTATAAAGGGCTCAACATTGAAGGTACATTCAACTATTCGCCGACATTCACCGACAAGTCTTCTTATAGCCGCCAAAATGGTTATTGGGACTACGTCACCGACCAGCGTGTCAGCGAAAGCGCGTTGGAGAACGCTTCCATCACCAATACGAGCGCACGCACCTGGCGTCAGAGTGCCGAAATACTGGTACGCTACAATACAACCATCAAGAAAGACCACGACCTGGGCGCACTGCTCGGATATTCCGCACAGGAATATTACAGCAAGAGCTTTGCCGTTTCCCGTAAAGGCGCTACGGACTGGACGCTGAACGAATTAAGCACTTACGAGACGCTCGTCAGCTCTTCCAGCTCGGCACCCGCCAAATGGGGATTGCTCTCTTATTTCGGCCGTGTCAACTACGGATATAAAGGGCGTTATCTCTTCGAAGCCAACCTTCGTGCCGATGCCTCCTCCCGTTTCGGTGTGAACCAGCGTTGGGGATATTTCCCCTCGTTCTCCGGTGGATGGCGTATTTCGGAAGAATCGTTCATGCAGGGAGCATCGGACTATCTCTCTAACCTGAAACTCCGTGTTTCCTGGGGAAAGACAGGTAACAACTCAACGGGCAACTACGACTGGCAGGCAAACTACGCCACAGGCAATGTTGTAATCGACGGTGAAGGAACCAAAGGATTGGTACGCAAGAAACTAAGCAACGACAAGCTGCATTGGGAAAGTACCGCCACCACCGACATCGGACTTGATTTCGGCTTCTTCAACCACCGCCTGACGGGTGAGATAGACTATTATAATAAGTATACTTCGGACATTCTCTACCATCCCGAACTCTATCTTTCGATGGGTGTTGTAGGCTCTGCTCCCGAGAATTTGGGTGAAGTGCGCAACCGTGGTGTTGAATTTACCCTCAACTGGAACGACCGTATCGGAAAAGATTTCGAATACCGAGTGGGTATGAACTTCTCTTTCAACGCCAACAAAGTGATGAAGTTCAAAGGCGAACTCCAGAAATACTGGACGTATGATGCACAGGGAAACAAAGTGAGCTATGTCAACAACTTCAGTGATGTGTCTGAATCTGGTTTCGGAGGCTACATCTGCGAAGGCCGCCAACTGGGAGAAACCTATATGTATAAGGTGTACAGAGGTTCCGGCGAAGGCTATACCGGAGGTGCGGTGGATATCCATGCGGGACCGAAGGACGGAATGATACGTACGAAAGAAGATATGGTATGGGTGCAGGCCATGATTGACTCCGGTTATTCGTTCGGAGGAATGAAGACGGTTGCCAAAGACCAGCTTTGGTATGGTGACATACTCTATGCCGACAGCAACGGTGATATGAACTACGGTGATACGAACGACCGGGATTTCTCCGGACACACCAGTGTCCCGAAATTCAATCTGGGCTTCAACTGTGCCTTCTCTTACAAGAACATTGATTTCTCCATGTTATGGTCGGGAGCTTTCGGGCATTACCTCAACTGGAATACGGATTACTACAACTCGACACTGGTCAGCCACGGATATGGCATTATCGAGCATATCGCCGATAACCATTACTTCTTCGATCCTTCCAACCCGGACGATCCGCGCACCAACCAGTGGGGCAAATATCCCCGCCTGACATACGGTACTACCTATAATAACAGAATCCAGAGCGACTGGAACGAATATAAGGGCGACTACTTCAAGTTGAAGAATATCCAAATCGGCTATACGTTGCCGCAACGGATTTCCAGCAAGTTCTTTGTTAATAAACTCCGTGCTTTCGTGTCGATGGACAATATCCTGACGATTACCAGTTATCCGGGACTCGATCCGGAAATAGGAACTGCCATCGGTTATCCGTTGATGCGTCAGATCTCTTTTGGCGGACAGATTACCTTTTAATGATGTAGAACTAAAAAAACAGAATCTGATATGAAAAAGATATTAATGATTTTAACGATGGCGCTGGCGGCTACCTCCTGCATGGATATTCTCGATGTGGCTCCGGAAGACCAGATTGCAAGTGAAAACATGTGGACCACGGAGGAGCTTGCCGACAAGGGAATGGCAGGACTCTACTTCCCGTTCTATGCCACCCAACTCTCCTCCACCCAGCTTCGCCGTGCCGACGGACTGAACCGTCAGGGAATCGAAGCTATGAGCTTTGCAACCGATTATTATTCCAACAACTATCCGGTGGAACTGCTTTCGCTGGCTACCAAGCCTGCCAATGACTTTCAGGTGTGGTATGAATGGAAGTTCTGTTACACCATCATCCATGCGTGTAACGATGCGATTGCCAATCTGCATAAAGCAGATATGAGCGCTAATAAACTGGCACGTTACCAATGCGAAGCCCGTTTCCTCCGTGCCTGGGCGTACAATCGTCTGAATATGCTTTATCAGGGTGTCCCCGTTTATCTGGAACCTATCAATAACGAAGACTGTACCCGTGGCCAATCTTCGGTGGATGAGGTATGGCAAGTGATTCTGGATGATTTGACGTATTGCATCAACAATCCCGACTTCCCCAATAACACGTTGAATGAAAACTACGGCCGTCCTTCTAAAGGTGCCGCTTATGCCCTGCGTGGTATGGTATATATGTGGAAGAAGCAATACAAGGAAGCAGGCAACGATTTCAAAGAAGTGGAAACGTGTGGTTATGGCTTGTGGACAGGCGAATATGCCGACTTCTTCAAATATGAAAACGAAAAGGATAAAGAAATGATCTTCTCGCTCCAGTTCAGCGAAGAAACCGGTTATTGTGATAACATTCAGCAAATGACCGGTGCCCGCGATACGTATGATGGCTGGACGGAAATAAAACCTTCCGCAGACTTTGTAGATTACTATAAGAACGCAGACGGATCGGACTTCAAATGGTCGGAAGTAGACGGCTTGCAAGACTGGGACTTGCTGACTCCAAAACAGCGTGAAATCTTCTTCTGCCGTGACGGACTGGAATCCATGTCCTCACAAAAGAATGCCCTCGTCAAACGGGTAGGTGAAGATATCTATCAGAAATATTACCTGAACAGCGGTAATGAAGCCCGCATCAAAAAGGCGTATGACAGTCGTGACCCGCGTCTGCAACAGACCGTCGTCACTCCTTATGTGCCGGTAGACTGCTACAAGCCTAATTATGCAGGAGATGCCAACCAGATCGGTAAACAACTCCGTTGGCCGTTGAAGGAACAGGGCACGAATGGTGGAGACTTCTGGCTCGATAAACGTACTTCTGCTTTCTACTGCTATCGCAAGTACAATGAGTTTGAGAAAGGACGTTTGATTAGCCGGAGCCGTTGCCATACCGACTGGCCGTTGATTCGCTATACCGATGTACTGTTGCAGTACGCCGAAGCATTGGCGCAGACCGATCAGTTGGGAGAAGCCATCCGCCTGGTGAATAAAGTGCGTACCCGCGCCCACATGCCTGCACTGACAGAGGGCGGAAGCGGCCCGTGCGCAGTGAACGGAAAGGAAGACATGCTCGAAAGGATACGTTATGAACGTCGCGTGGAATTCTGTCTGGAAGGAATCAACTTTTTCGATGAAGTACGTTGGGGAACCTACAAAGAAACCAAATTCCAGGGGAAAGACATCAATGGCGGCAAATCCTGGTGGGGCGAACTGGTAGAGTATAACTGGTATTACACCGATTACATGTGGCCATGGACTGCTCCTATCTCTGAAACGCAAAAGAACCCGAACCTGACTAAACGAAGCGGTTGGGCGTATTAATCATAAAGATTTGAATAAGGATGAAGAAAATACTTTTACTATTACTCATTTTTGTATCTGGTTGCACGGGTGTAGTTGCGCAACAGTTTGATTATGGCAAGATAGCGCCTCATCCCCGGTTGTTATTGCCGGCGGGAGGAGAAGAAGCCATCAGGAAAGCCATTGCGGAGTATCCCCCGTTGGCCACTGTTCACCAGCGGATCATGGAACTTTGCGACCGGACACTTACGGAACCACCTGTGGAACGTATCAAGGAGGGCAAACGCCTGCTGGCGATTTCGCGCATCGCATTGAAGCGTATCTATTACCTCTCATACGCTTACCGTATGACGGGAGATAAGAAATATGCTCACCGTGCGGAACAGGAGATGCTGGCCGTCAGTTGTTTCACCGACTGGAACCCCACTCATTTCCTGGATGTGGGTGAGATGGTAATGGCATTGGCTATCGGTTATGACTGGCTGTACGATTCTTTGCAGCCCGACACCCGCCGGGTAGTGCGCGAAGCAATCATCGCGAAAGGCTTCGACGCGGCAAAGAACACCCGTCATGCCTGGTTCTATACAGCTAAGAACAACTGGAATTCCGTATGTAATAGTGGATTGGCGTATGGCGCGCTGGCTCTTTTTGAAGAGATTCCGGAAGTATCGAAAGGCATCATAGAGAAATGCATGGAGACAAATCCGAAAGCGATGGTAGGTTATGGCCCCGACGGAGGTTATCCCGAAGGATTCGGATATTGGGGGTACGGGACAAGTTTTCAGGTAATGCTCATTGCTGCGCTCGAAAGTGCTTTCGGCACAGACAATGGGCTCTCCCAAGCCCCCGGTTTCATGGAGTCTGCCCGTTTCATGCAGTATATGACGGCTCCGGGCGGAGATTGTTTCTGTTTCTCGGACTCTCCGGTAGAGGCGGAGTGCAACATGATGATGTTTTGGTTTGCAGGCAAAGCGAAAGACCTTTCCCTGTTGTGGATTGAACGTCAGTATCTCGACCGGCCGGATATGCCGTTTGCCGAAGACCGTTTACTGCCCAGCCTGATGGTGTTCTGTTCGCAGCTCGATTTGAAGCATATCGGCAAGCCGAAGAAAAACTTTTGGTTCAGTCGAGGAGATACGCCTGTGTTTATCTACCGTGGCGGATGGGACAGCAAGGAAGATACCTATCTGGGAGTGAAAGGCGGTTCGCCTTCTACCTCTCATGCGCACATGGATGCCGGTTCGTTTATCTTCGAGAGAGACGGGGTGCGTTGGGCGATGGACTTGGGTATGCAGAGTTACATCACGCTCGAAAGTAAGGGAGTAGACCTGTGGAATATGTCGCAGAACGGACAACGTTGGGAAGTATTCCGGCTAAGCAATATCGCTCACAACACCCTGACGATTAACGGCGAACGCCATTTGGTAAAGAGTAATGCTCCGATCACCCGTACTTTCGAGTCGAAGAAACAGAAAGGGGCGGAAGTAGACCTGTCGAGTGTGTTTGCCAACAGCGTAAAGAAAGTCGTCCGCACCGTGATATTGGATCAGAAAGACCATCTGGAAGTAACCGACCGGTTGCAGACGGGGGACAAGGAAGCTACCGTATCCTGGATAATGGTCACTCCGGCGGAAGCCAAAATTACAGGCAAGAACCGGATGGAATTAACCAAAGACGGACAACGGATGCTATTGACGGTAGATGCCGATACGGAAGTAGAAATGAAAACCTGGTCGAACGTGCCCCCGCATGAATATGATTTCCGCAATCCGGGAACCATCCGCGTGGGCTTTGAGACGGTGATTCCTGCCAATCGTGCCTCGCAACTGAAAGTACGACTTATTCCTTTGAAGTAGTAATACAAATAAATTCATTGAACCATGAAAACGATTCTTTTTAAAACAATCATCATAGCTTTCTTTGTAGGAACAGCCGTTAGTTGTTCCGATGAAGATGAGAACAGATTCCGTCCGGGATCTACCCATGAGAAACCGAATCCCACGGAACCGGAGGGCGGACTGGATTATTCCAAACTGACCGCGGACAATCATCCCCGCCTGTTGATGAACGCCGAGGCCTTCACTGCGTTGAAAGCCAAAGTGGATGCCAATTCGAGTGCCAATCTGACCTTGCTCCATAATACCATTATGGGAGTGTGCAACAGCAAAGGGATGAACGCCACGGCACTGACTTATAAATTGGATGCCAGCAACAAACGTATCCTCGATGTGTCTCGCGATGCGTTACTGCGTATTTTCACCTGCGCTTATGCCTACCGGATGACCGGCGATGCCAAATACCTGACTAAAGCGGAAACGGATATCAACGCTGTCTGCAACTTTCCCGACTGGAACTCGAAACGCCACTTTCTCGATGTAGGCGAAATGGCTACGGCTGTTGCGTTCGGCTACGACTGGCTCTACAACGAATTAAGCGTAGCCACCCGTACGAAAGCGGCCAACGCATTGTTGAAGTTTGCCTTCCAGCAGGCACAAGATAAGAACTGGAACCTCAACTTCTACGAAGCCACCAACAACTGGAACCAGGTTTGTAATGGCGGACTGGTTTGTGCGGCACTGGCTTCCTATGAAAACAATCCTTCCGAAGCAAAGGACATGATTGAAAAGGCGTTAGAATCCAACAAACCTGCATTGGAAGTGATGTATTCTCCCGACGGCAACTATCCGGAGGGCAGCGGTTACTGGTGTTACGGCACGCTCTATCAGGTATTGATGCTTGCCGCCCTCAACAGTACGCTTGGCACGGATAACGGGCTTTCCGATACACCGGGATTCTCCAAGACGGCAGAGTATATGCTGTATATGACAGGCTTGAACAGTAAGTTCTTTAATTATTCCGACTGTGCTCCCTCCTCTACTGCGGCATTGGCTTCGTGGTGGTTTGCCGATAAATACAGTAATCCGTCCTTATTATATAATGAGCTTAAAATGCTGAAGAACGGTGAATATGCTTCCTGTGCCGAAAACCGCCTGTTGCCGATGATTATGGCGTTTGCCAATAATCTGAATCTGGACGCGATCTCCGCTCCTTCCAATAAATTATGGAGTGGAAAAGGGGAAACGCCCGTGGTGATGGTACATACCGACTGGACGTACACCGATACGGATAAATACCTCGGAATCAAAGGTGGCAAGGCAGGTTCGAGCCACGGACACATGGATGCCGGTTCGTTTGTGTACGACGCGTATGGAGTGCGCTGGTCAATGGATTTCGGTCTGCAAAGTTATACAACGCTCGAGTCGAAATTGGCAGCTTTGGGTGGTAATCTTTGGGATATGGGACAGAACTCGATGCGTTGGGATGTATTCCGCCTGAATAACTTGAATCATAGCACGATTTCAATCAACGACGCCCGTCACCGGGTAAATGGGGTGGCTACACTGACTACTACTATCAATACCGCTACGGAATTGGGAGCCACTTTCGATCTGACTGAAGTAGTGTCCGATCAGGCGGCGTCCGCTACCCGTACCGTGAAAATCGTGAACGATAAAGATTTAGTAGTCATGGATGAGATCAAGGCGAGAACGGATAAATCCGCCAAAGTGCGCTGGTGTATGGTGACGCCTGCCGTTCCGACGGTGGAAAGTAACCGCATCGTACTAACGAACGGAAGCAAAGTGATGTATCTCACAGTCAGCGGAAGCGTGAAGCCTACCTATAAGCAATGGAGTACCACCAGTGAGAACTCTTATGACCAGGCTAATCCGGGCACCTATATGGTCGGCTTTGAAGCAACGGTCACCGCCAATCAGACCGCCACATTTACCACAACCCTGTCCCCTAAATAAAAAAGAATGGAACGTATGAGAATCCTATTAATATCTATACTCGGACTTTTGACATTGGCCTCCTGCACGAAGCAGGAGCCGATGGAGGCATTGATTGACCGTGTATTTACCGTTGCGGAGCAACAATACACGACTATGGACACCCGCTTGACAGAAAAGACACTTCCCCGCACGTTCTCTGCCGACGGTGAGTTTGTTCCCTCGAATATTTATTGGTGGTGCAGCGGCTTCTATCCCGGTTCCCTCTGGTATATCTACGAATATACAGGCAATGAAGCAGTGAAAACACTGGCCGAGAAGAACACGCTGAAACTCGACTCTATACAATACGTGACCAGGGATCATGATGTCGGTTTCCAGTTGAATTGCAGTTACGGGAATGCTTTCCGGCTGACAGGTAATGAGGCTTATAAACAAGTGCTCTATCAGGGCGCCAAGTCCTTGTCAACCCGCTTCAATCCTGCTGCCGGTGTGATTCGTAGCTGGGACTTTGTGCGCAAAGGCTGTGACTGGAAGTTCCCGGTGATTATTGACAATATGATGAATCTTGAACTGCTGTTGTCCATGTCGAAAGCCTATGCCGACGACTCTTTGCAGAACATTGCCTGTACGCATGCCAATACCACTATCCAGCATCACTTCCGGGATGATTATTCCACGTATCATCTGGTGGATTATGACCCTGAAACAGGTGCAGTGCGCGGCAAGCAAACGGTGCAGGGCTTCTCGGACGATTCCTCCTGGAGCCGCGGACAGGCATGGGCCTTGTACAGTTATACGATGATGTTCCGCCTGACGGGGTATCAGAACTATCTGTTGCAAGCCGGACATATTGCCGATATGCTGCTCCGCCGTTTGCCTGCCGACGGTATTCCTTACTGGGATTTCGACGCTCCGGTAGAAGAACAGACCTATCGGGATGCTTCCGCTGCGGCTATCATGGCCTCCGCTTTTATCGAACTAAGTCGTTATATCCCCGGCACGGACGCCAAGGAATCTTATCTTGCCATGGCAGAAAAGCAACTCCGTACGCTTGCCTCGAAAGAGTATCTGGCAGAACCGGGTACGAACGAATGTTTCATCTTGAAGCACAGCGTGGGTGCACTTCCTGATAAAAGCGAAGTGGATGTCCCCCTGACGTATGCCGATTATTATTTTTTAGAAGCATTGCTGCGGTATAAGAATCTACAATAATAAAACTAATACAATATGATTATGAAGAACTTATATATAAATATGGCATTTATCTTCGTACTACTGCTGATAACTGCCTCCTGCTCGGACAAGGATGATTCGGCTCCGCGTGTCATTCCCACCATGAACCTGACAGTTTCGGAGATTGCGGACAATACGGCTCTGATTACTTCCGAGCAGCAAACAGGAACTACGTTCGGAGCGAAAGTCATTGAATTCTATCCGGTGGCGGACATCGGCTTTGATTATAACATTGAAGTGAAGCTGGTGAAATTTGTAGAAGAGAACGGAGAACCCGTATCTCTGCCCTATACGCGTAAAATCACCGAAGGATTACGTCCGGGAGTGAATTACATCAGTGCGATCATCGCCTATAATGCCGAAGGGCGTGCCGTGTGTTCCGCTTTCCAGACCTGGAAAGCTTCAGGAACGGAAGGAGCATGGAGTGACGGCGGTTCTGCCGGTGATCTGGAAGAGAATGAATGGTAAAGAATGGTGTAACTCAAAAGAATGAATGGTATGAAAAATAGATTATTTGCAATAGGTGCAATGATTCTCATGATGACAAGTTGCACGCAGGACGAACTTATTTCGTCCGATAACGGCAAAGAACCGGCAACGGCAGGTTCATGTCTGACGTTGGTTGGACTCTCGTCTCCGCAGACACGTATTTCTATCGGTGACAAAACAGGGGATGTTTATCCGATGATTTGGAGCGAAGGGGATGCCTTGGGTGTTTTCTCCCGTACGGCAGGGACCGACATCAATAATGTGCAGTCTTTATTGAGTGATGAGTCGATCGGGCAGAACTCCGGCGTCTTTACTTCGGACGACGTGAAGATGGCGGAAGAAGGAGCTACGGAACTTCTTATTTACTATCCTTACCGGGCAAGTACGGAACTAGCCGAAAATGACAACAAGATTACTTCTACCCTGTCTGTTGAGCAGGAACAAAGCCGTCCCGGCGATAGCCATCATATTGGAAAGTATGGTTTTGCGTTTGCCAAGGCTACGGTCAGCAGTCCGGATATGCTTGCTAAATTTACGTTGAACCATGCGATGGCGTATGTGAAGTTCAGCATCTCATCCCAGGAGCTTTCTACGTACAAGCTAAAGAGTGTTTCTTTATATGACAAGGAGACAAAAACTCCTCTTTCCGGTGTATTCACAGCAGATTTGGATACGGACGAACTGACCTACGGTACGGATGTGAAACCGTATGCCACTGTTTCACTGACTACTCCCGAACTGCTCGCTTCCGCACAGGATATATACCTGACTACATATCCTGCCGATTTAAGTGGCAAAGAAGTGTACATTGTCATCACTTTGGAAAATGACCAGCAGACTGTTACCATTCCTATTCTCAAAGAAGGAAAGCAACTGAAAGCCAATGCTGTCAATACGATTGCTATCAACAACCTGAAACTTTCGGATAATTCCTGCGAATGGTACGAGCCGGTAGAGACACGTTTATTGGCAGGAGGATGGGCTTATGGCGAGTCCAACTGTCTGTTGACGAATATTTCTACCAGTGGCGTGAGCAATACGATGAGCGTGAAAGCACGTGGTAACTTTATGGAAGTGGAAGAACCCAAGTATGCCAAGACTATTCTGGGTTGCGATTTGAATAAGGATCATAAGATGATTGCCGTAAATGGCTCTACTACGGACATCTCCCCTATTGGCAGTGATTACAATATTACGATCAACACCTATAAAGTAAGTGGAGGCTATGACGGCGGTTGCGGTCAGGTGGCTATCTATGGAGCGGATCAGACTACCATCATCTGGAGTTTTATTATCTGGATGACCTCTACTCCGGCAGAACACTCTTATGGTAATACGGGATATGTAGTGTTGGATCGTAATCTGGGTACTTATATGACGTGTGAAGGAGACAACTGGAAGCAAAACGGTGTTTACTTCCAATGGGGACGTCCTACGCCGGTCGGCTGGTCGGGAACCGTGGGTACTAATATACCTACCGAAGCCACCAACGTCCGCTTCTCTATAGAAAATCCTCGTGCGTTGCTTTATACTAATAATGTGGAGAATACAAAATCCGACTGGTATCTGGGTGCATGGACCGGTGCACGTACCGATCGTAAAGATGACTTCTGGGGTAACCCGAATGAATCGAGCACTTATCTCAATCCTTCTGACGGTCATAAATCTATTTATGATCCTTGTCCGAAAGGTTACCGGGTTGTGTCTCCCCGAGTATTGGATGAGATAGAGCAGAAAGGAGAATTTGTGAAACAGAGCGCAACTGCGGTATTTAAATATTGCTATGACGGTACGAATTACGCATATTGGCCGTTGGCAGGTTGTAAGTGGGGTTCCAACGGCGGTAATAATGGCAACAATACAGGATTGGATACCGCTAAGGGTGCCGCTTGCTATTGGTCTAACTCATCGGCTAGCAGTTATGGAAATGACAAGGATCAGGGAGCTACTTCTCTGTATTATAAAGTCTCCGATAAGACCTGGACACATTCCTCCGGTCGTTCCCATGCATTCTCCGTGCGTTGTATGAAAGATACCGAGAATCGTTGATTCTCTTCATGGATTCTCTTCATTGAGAATATGAAATAGAATTCCCCGTTATATGAAAGTTTCTGCCTGTCTCCGGATACAAGGTACTTTCATATAACGGGGAATCTGTTCTGTTTTTAAGAACTTCACAGAAAAAGGAAAGAAAGAAAAGGGCCAAACAGAAAATAAACTGCATGAACAATTGCAAGAATATGCATTATCTCTCTTTATCTTGTATTTATTTCCTTGAAATATGCACGATATGGTGTAACTAAACCATCCGTTTGCCGTAATCAAACCTTCCGTTTGGTTTAAACAAACCTTCCGTTTGCTATAATCAAACCATCGGTTTCTTTTAAAGGAAGCTAAACTTGGTTTTTGAAGAGGATATATTGAGCTGGTTTGTCTTTTTCTACTGCCTATTTATAAATAGCAATCTGATATATCCTTTGTGATATGATAGCTATTTATGCTTTTGATTAACTGCTTTTATTGTAACTTGTTTGCTAATAATGCCTATTTTGTGTTATTTGCGAAATCTGTAACTCTAAATGGAGGGCGTTTTTCATGAAGTGCAAGGAAGGGCTCGAAATATAAAGAGCAGGATAGGTAAAATATACAATTCTTCATGTTGGCACTTCTTTCAGCAATCAATGTCTTTCCTTTATAAGCATGTATCTCTTTTAAATCACCATATATGGTGAAAAGCATGATAGTATGCTTTAATACTATGCTATTTATGTGCAAATTCACTGTATATGGTGAATTTACTTGTTTTTATACTAAAAAGATTCTATCTTTGTGAGAAAGTTTCTATATATGGTGAATTATGGATTTAATAGAGATAGGAAAACATATTCGCGAAAGGCGTAAGGAGTTGGGGTTGGATCAGTCTACGTTGGCCACTCTTGCAGGAATAGGGATTAACGCTTTGGTCCGCTTGGAACGTGGAAGTGGTAATCCCCGCTTCGATGTTCTTTTTAATGTCCTGAAAACTTTAGGACTTAGTATTCATATTCAATAATAGACACACATATGAGTCGATCTGCCAAAGTCTATATAAAAGGTGTTTATGCCGGTCTGTTAACAGAAATAGATCGTGAACACTATTCATTCTGTTATGATACGGACTATTATAATAATCCACAACTCCCAGCTGTCTCACTGACCATGCCCAAGACACAGCAGGAATATACCTCTTCCTATCTTTTCCCTGTCTTTTTTAATATGACATCTGAAGGGGATAATCGGATTATTCAAGCTAGAAACCTGCATATTGATGAAGAGGATGATTTTGGTATTCTTCTGGCTACTGCCCATACAGATACAATCGGAGCAATAACAATTAAAAAAATGTGATAATGGGAACTGATATTCATATTTGTCCCTCACTTTTACGGGAGACTGGTGGAGAAAGCGGATATTCACCCAAAGCCTTGAAGCAGCTTTCTGATGGGAAAAATATATCTTGTGAATTACCTTACAGGCATTTTGACGATAATGTCGGTATTGATCTCTTCAATAACAATAGCAAACGCATATCCGTTTCTGGAGTCCAGATTAAGTATTCTTTAGTTGCCGATGACGGGATATTGCGATTGACCAAAGAGGGAGAACAGGGCGAATTCATATTAAAGCCTGTTCCCAATAATCTCCGTAACAAGGAGTTTTGTCCTGCCAACGAACATTTGACAATGCAGATAGCTGCGCAAGTATATGGGATTCCGACAGCTCCTAATGGATTATGCTTTTTTCAGGACGGAACCCCTGCTTATTTTGTACGACGTTTTGATTTGTCGGAGAAAGGAAAGTTACAAAAGGAGGATTTTGCTTCTTTAGCCGGGCTTACCAGGAAAAATGGAGGTTCCGATTATAAATATGACAATCTGGCCTATGAAGAGTTTGCAGGAATTATAGATAAATACAGCTCTGTCCCCCAAGTGGATAAATTGCGTTTTTTTGAACTTATCTTGTTCAACTTTGTCTATTCTAACGGCGATGCCCATTTAAAAAACTTTTCTTTATTGGAAGAGAAGAAAGGAAGATTCCGCCTATCTCCTGCTTACGATTTATTGAATACTCATCTCCATATAAACGATGGTATCTTTGCCATGAGCAAAGGTTTGTTTGTTAATCCTGAACCGGATTATTTCGGTGGTGCATCGGCGGTTACTGGGAAGACTTTTTATCACTTTGGCTTAAAAATAGGTCTACCCGAGCGTTTGGTAAACTCTTGTCTCGAAAAATATAGTAAGATATATGAATTGACTGATCAACTGATTGAACATTCTTTTCTCTCTAAAGAATTGAAAAAGCAATATAGACTTATGTATAAGTCAAGAGTCGGGAGCTATCTTAGTGTTATTGAGTAATAATGTGCACATTATTACTCTTTTTTTATATTAAGATGAACAAGATCCCCAAAAAGATTTGTCTAACATAAGAATCTGTTCTTTTTGTCATTCTTCTTTTCTGTTCCGATAATTGGCCGGTGATGTTCCCAAATGCGCTTTTACGTATTTCCCGAAAAAGGACTGATTGGGGAAGTTGAACTCTTCCGCAATTTCCTTGATGGACTTTTCCGAACGTTTTAATCGGTATTTGATGTGCTCCACGGTAGTTTCGTTAATCAAATCCAACGGCGTTCTGCCACATGCCTGCTTGATGACTTTCGAGAAATGCTTCGGAGTATAACAAAGTTCGTTGGCAAAATAACTCACCGAACGATGCATGCCCTTGTCCTTCGATAACAGTTCCATGAACTTCCGCAAAATATAATTCACCTGTTTGATGCCTTCTTTCGAACCTTCCATGTTGCCGGAAGCTTCGATTTCCTTATGAAGCTGCCCCATCATTTCGCAAAAGATAGCGGAGAAGAGATGTTGTATCACTTCTTTGTGGTAACAATGAGGCTCATCGTTTATTTTCGCTATAATTAAATCCCGGTAGAATCCGAAGACTGTTTGATCCTCCCCGTTGTCAACCGACTTCACCGGATTGTTGTGGATATGAATGGCAGTATTCCACGTTTCCTTTTCCATTTTAATAATACGTTGCAGGAAACGGGTAGAGAATCCGGCAAGCCTGACTTTATATTTAGGACTAAGCATCGTATGGCTGATAATCGTGTTGGGCAGACCGAGCAGCAGCTCGCCCGCCTGCAACTTATAGGTCCGGTAGTTGACGTCCAGTTGGATGCACCCTTCTATACAAACCGCGATGAGAAAACAATTCAGTTTGATTGTATCATTACTATAAGGAGTCCCCTCCAGACTGTTGACTATCGCAAAGTCATCATCGATATAATCAAGGACGTGCTGACTGTCCTTAAAATCCTCTATATCCACCGTAATAATGTTCTCTTTTTCCATGTTCTTTCCTTTTTTACTTTTTGCAAAGTTGGTGAATAATCGGGAAAACAGAATGTCCCATACTTCTTCAGATTTGTTTGATATGTCGTTTATTGCCAAATAATTAGCTATAATAAACGTAAATGGCGAAAATAGGACATTTATGGAGGGAAATTGGTCACTCTTGCCTTGTTCTTTTCTCCTACTTTTGTCCAGGATTTAACAAAAGACCAAAAGAGAAAGTATGATTACAGTAAGCAAAAAATGGATACGGCTGATAGGGATTGTCGGTTGTACAGTGTGGATGGCATCTTGCAAGCAAGCATCGGATGCGGGAGTGAAATCTTCTTCTTATGCAGTAATGCAGATAGAAGCGGCGGATAAGGAATTTTCTTCTTCCTATTCGGCGAGCATACGTGGGCGGCAGGATATTGATATCTATCCGCAGGTGTCGGGAACGATTGAGAAACTCTGTGTGACCGAAGGACAGAAAGTGCGCCGCGGGCAATCGCTTTTCATTATCGACCAAGTGCCTTACAAGGCCGCGCTCAAAACCGCCATTGCCAATGTGGAAGCAGCACGTGCCGCGCTGGGTACTGCCGAACTGACCTACAAGAGCAACAAAGAACTGTATGCGCAGAAAGTAGTTTCGGAATTCAGCCTGAAAACGGCCGAGAATTCTTATCTCACCGCCAAAGCTCAACTGTCGCAGGCCGAAGCACAAGAGATCAGTGCCCGCAACAATCTCTCTTATACCGAGGTGAAAAGTCCCAGTGACGGAGTCGTAGGTGCGTTGCCTTATCGTGCAGGCGCATTGGTAAGTGCCAATATGCCCTATCCGCTTACTACGGTCAGCGACAATTCGGATATGTATGTCTATTTCTCCATGACCGAGAATCAGTTGCTTGCCCTCACCCGCCAGTATGGCGACATGGACGAAGCGTTGAAGAACATGCCGGAAGTGGAATTACGCCTGAATGATAATTCGGTTTATAATAAGAAAGGTGTCATCGAATCCATCAGCGGCGTCATCGACCGGCAAACGGGTACTGTGGTGGCGCGCGTGGTGTTTCCCAACGAATCGCGGTTGCTTCATAGCGGAGCATCGGGCACGGTGGTAGTGCCGAGCATTTATAAAGACTGTATCGCCATTCCGCAAACGGCCACCGTGAAGATGCAGGATAAGACGATTGTATATAAGGTAGTGGACGGGAAGGCTGTATCTACCCTGATAACAGTGGCCGCAAACAATGACGGACGCGAATATGTGGTGCTGGACGGACTGAAAGCAGGTGATGAAATTGTATCGGAAGGCGCCGGACTGGTGCGCGAAGGCATGCAAGTAAAATAAGAAGGAGACTGATTATGAAAGGAAATATATTTATAAAACGGCCGGTGATGGCTATCTCCATCTCCGTACTGATTCTGGCCATAGGGCTTATTTCGCTCTTCACGCTGCCGGTGGAGCAATATCCTGACATTGCACCTCCAACGGTATACGTAACTGCCAGTTATACGGGTGCCGATGCCGAGGCAGTGATGAACAGTGTCATCATGCCACTGGAGGAGAGTATCAACGGTGTGGAAGACATGATGTACATCAGTTCCAGTGCTTCCAATGCAGGTTTGGCCATTATACAGGTTTATTTCAAGCAGGGCACGGATCCCGATATGGCGGCAGTCAACGTGCAGAACCGTGTAGCGAAAGCGCAGGGATTGCTTCCGGCTGAAGTAACGAAAGTCGGCGTCAGCACGATGAAGCGGCAGACCAGCTTCTTGCAGATTGGTGCTTTGGTCTGCACGGACGGTCGATACGACCAGACGTTCCTGGCCAATTATCTGGACATCAATGTCATTCCGCAGATTAAACGTATCGAAGGAGTGGGAGACGTGATGGAGCTGGGCGATACATACAGTATGCGTATCTGGCTGAAACCGGAACGGATGGCACAATACGGACTGGTTCCGTCGGACATAACCGCCGTGTTGGGTGAGCAGAACATTGAAGCTCCTACCGGTTCACTGGGCGAGAGCTCGAAGAATGTTTTCCAGTTTACGATGAAATATCGCGGACGCCTCAAAAGCGTAGAAGAATTCCGGAACACGGTTGTCCGTTCGCGCGAAGACGGTTCCATACTTCGCCTGCAAGATGTGGCAGAGGTGGAGCTGGGTACGATGACGTATAGTTTCCGCAGTGAGATGGACAGTCAGCCTGCCGTTCTTTATATGATATTCCAGACAGCCGGTTCCAATGCTACCGCTGTCAACAAAGAAATCACTACGCAGATAGAGCGAATGGAGAAGAATCTGCCGGAAGGAACGGAGTTCGTCACGATGATGAGTTCGAATGACTTCCTTTTCGCTTCCATACACAATGTGGTGGAGACGCTGATTATTGCCATCATTCTGGTCATCCTCGTGGTCTATTTCTTCTTGCAGGATCTGAAGAGTACGCTGATTCCCTCCATCTCTATCATTGTGTCGTTGGTGGGTACGTTTGCCTGTCTGGTGGCTGCGGGTTTCAGCTTGAATATCCTGACATTGTTTGCTTTGGTACTTGCTATCGGTACGGTGGTGGATGATGCCATTGTGGTGGTGGAGGCCGTGCAATCCAAGTTCGATGCCGGGTATAAGTCTGCCTATCTTGCCACGAAAGATGCAATGGGCGACGTGACGATGGCTATTGTCTCCTGTACCTGTGTATTTATGGCTGTGTTTATTCCTGTAACCTTCATGGGAGGTACTTCGGGCGTGTTCTATACACAATTCGGTATCACGATGGCAACTGCCGTAGGTATTTCGATGATTTCGGCTTTGACGCTCTGTCCCGCTTTGTGCGCCATCATGATGCGTCCGTCGGACGGAACCAAGAGCGCCAAGAGCATCAACGGACGGGTACGTGCAGCTTACAATGCTTCGTTCAATGCCGTATTGGGTAAATATAAGAGAGGTGTGATGTTCTTCATCCGCCATCGCTGGATGGTGTGGACTTCACTGGCTGTTGCCGTTGCTTTGCTGGTTTACCTGATGAGTACCACTAAAACGGGACTTGTGCCGCAGGAAGACCAGGGTGTCATTATGGTGAATGTCAGCATTTCACCGGGAAGCACGCTCGAAGAAACCACGAAAGTGATGGACCGCCTGGAAAATATCCTGAAAGATACGCCCGAAATAGAACACTACGCCCGCGTAGCAGGATATGGACTGATATCCGGTCAGGGAACTTCGTACGGTACGATCATTATCCGCCTGAAAGACTGGAGCGAACGAAAGGGCAAGGAGCATAGCTCGGATGCTGTGGTGTCACGCCTCAACGGACAATTCCAGGCGATAAAGGAAGCGCAGGTATTCAGCTTCCAGCCTGCCATGATTCCGGGTTACGGTATGGGTAACTCCCTCGAACTGAACCTTCAGGACATGACGGGTGGAGAACTGGCTACGTTCTATGAAGCGGCTATACAGTTCCTCGGTGCTTTGAACGAGCGTCCGGAGGTAGCGATGGCGTATACATCGTATGCTATCAACTTCCCGCAGATATCGGTGGAAGTGGACGCTGCCAAATGTAAGCGTGCAGGAATTTCGCCGAGTGCAGTGCTCGATGCGGTGGGCAGTTATTGCGGTGGCGCGTATATCTCCAACTATAATCAGTATGGTAAAGTATATCGTGTGATGATGCAGGCTTCGCCTGAATACCGCCTCGACGAGCAGGCACTGAATAATATGTTTGTACGCAATGGTACGCAGATGGCTCCGGTGAGCCAGTTCGTGACGCTGAAGCAAGTGCTGGGACCGGAAACGGCCAACCGTTTCAATCTTTACAGCACCATCACCGCCAATGTGAATCCTGCCGACGGTTACTCCTCCGGCGAGGTGCAGAAAGTGATTGAAGAAGTGGCTGCACAGTCTTTGCCGGCAGGCTACGGATATGAATATGGTGGTATGGCACGCGAAGAAGCAAGTAGCGGTGGTGCGCAGACGGTTTTCATTTACGCCATCTGTATCTTCCTTATCTATCTGATTCTGGCCTGTCTTTATGAGAGTTTCCTCATACCGTTTGCCGTTATCTTCTCCGTGCCGTTCGGACTGATGGGGTCGTTCCTTTTCGCCAAAATACTCGGGTTGGAGAATAATATCTATCTGCAGACGGGTGTGATTATGTTGATCGGTTTGCTGGCTAAGACGGCCATTCTGATTACGGAGTACGCCATAGAACGTCGCCGCAAGGGAATGGGCATCGTAGAGTCTGCCTACTCTGCCGCACAAGTCCGCTTGCGTCCTATCCTGATGACGGTGTTGACAATGATCTTCGGTATGCTTCCGCTGATGTTTTCCTCCGGTGCAGGTGCCAATGGCAACAGTTCGTTGGGTACGGGTGTTGTGGGCGGTATGGCTGTCGGGACACTGGCATTGCTCTTTGTCGTTCCGGTTTTCTACATCATCTTTGAGTTTTTGCAGGAGAAAATCCGTAAACCGATGGAAGAGGAACCAGATGTGCAGGTGCTTTTAGAGAAAGAAAAGAGTGAAGTTGAACGCGAACGTAAATAAATGAAAGAAAGAATGAAGAAGAATATCATCACATTAGTTGCTATCAGTCTGTCGTTGAGCGGTTGTGGCATCTATACCAAATACGAACCCGCCACTGTCG
>NZ_QTLK01000024.1:0-37650 GCF_003602705.1 Bacteroides sp. AM16-13 | reverse complement strand
ACAAAATACGACCCCGCCACTGTCGTGCCCGACGATCTTTACGGCGGGGAAGTGGTGACCGAAGACACTGCCGGTCTGGGTAATATGGACTGGCGGGAACTCTTCACCGACCCTTATCTGCAATCCCTCATTGAAGTGGGATTGCAGACCAATACCGATTATCAGTCTGCCCAGCTCCGTGTGGAAGAAGCACAGGCCGTACTGATGTCCGCCAAACTTGCTTTTCTGCCCGCTTTTGCTCTTGCTCCGCAGGGAATAGTGAGCAGTTTCGATACGCAGAAGGCTACGCAGACTTATTCGTTGCCCGTTACTGCCAGTTGGGAGTTGGACGTTTTCGGGCGTATGCGCAACTCCAAGAAACAGGCGAAAGCGCTTTATGCTCAAAGCGAGGATTACCGTCAGGCAGTCCGTACGCAGTTGATAGCAGGTATCGCCAATACCTATTACACCCTGTTGATGCTGGACGAACAACTCGACATCTCCCGTCAGACGGAAGAGGCATGGAAAGAAACCGTTGCGTCTACCCGTGCATTGATGAATGCGGGACTGGCAAACGAATCGGCTGTGTCGCAGATGGAGGCGGCCTATTATCAGGTGCAGGGTTCGATCCTCGATTTGCAGCAGCAGATCAGTCAGGTGGAGAATAGTCTTGCCTTATTATTGGCGGAGACGCCACGCAACTATGAACGTGGGATGCTGGCAAAGCAGCAGTTTCCTGCTGACTTCTCGATAGGGATTCCTGTCCGGATGCTTTCTTCCCGTCCGGATGTCCGCTCGGCAGAGCGGACGCTGGAAGCGGCGTTCTATGGCACCAATGCGGCACGTTCGGCTTTCTATCCTTCCATCACTTTAGGCGGAAGCGCCGGATGGACAAACTCCGCCGGGGCGATGATTATCAATCCGGGCAAGTTTCTCGCGTCGGCGGTAGGTTCGCTTACGCAGCCGCTCTTTAACAGAGGACAGGTGGTGGCACAATACCGCATTGCCCGTGCGCAACAGGAAGAAGCGGCGCTCGGTTTTCAGCAAACGTTGCTCAATGCCGGTAGTGAGGTGAATGATGCGTTGATTGCCTATCAAACCAGTCAGGGAAAAAGAATCTTGTTGGATAAACAGATCACTTCCCTGCAAACGGCTTTGCGAAGCACTACTCTGTTGATGGAGCATGGTAATACAACCTATCTGGAAGTGCTTACCTCCCGGCAGTCGTTGCTTAGTGCGCAACTCTCGCAGACGGCCAATCATTTTACTGAAATACAAAGTTTAATTAACCTATACCGTGCTTTAGGAGGAGGTCAGGAATAAACTGTATCATACTCTCTGTTTTCTAATTTAATGAAAGAAGGGCTGCCGGAGAAGTGATTCTGTGGCAGCCCGTTTGTTAATCGGTCAATATGCGGCGAATTGGCTTGCAGCCGGAAACTTCAGCCAGCATAAAGAATAATGATGGTATTATTTATCAGCCAGACCTTTCTTTTTTCTTTCTTTATATTGACTGGGTGTTTCCCCGGTATATTGCTTGAAAGCCGTACTGAAATAACTCGGAGTGGTAAACCCTGTTTTCTCTGCAATTTCAGAGAAGGGCATATCCGTGCCGGATATCAATGTAATAGCTTTTTCTATACGGAGCTTACTGATATACTCGTTCGCTCCCATGCCTGTAAGTGCTTTCAGTTTGTTATAAAGCGAAGAACGGCCCAATCCTACTTCCTGGCAGATAAACTGGATGCCCAGGTTGGTATTATCTATATTTTCCTGGATGATACTATTCAGTTTAATCAGGAATGTTTCGTCTGTCAGGCTGATTGTACTTTCTTCCGGTGTGGGGATTAATCCTGCATTCAGATACCTTTTCTTGGTATATTCCCGGTTTTTCAACCGGTTGCGGATAAGTTCCATTAGCATTTCCACTTCGAAAGGTTTGCTTAAATATCCGTCCGCTCCATTCTTGTAACCGCTTATTTGGCTTTGCCTGTCATCTCTGGCAGTTAGCAGAATGACTGGGATGTGGCTGATATTGATATCCTCTTTAATCGTTTTACAAAGTTTATACCCGTTCATCCGGGGCATCATTACGTCACTGACTATAATATCAGGGACATGGCTTCTGACCAGTTGAAGGGCTTCCACCCCGTCTCCGGCGATAATTATCCGTTTGAAGTATCCTTCGAACGTTCTTTTCAGAAAGTCTGTCATATCCGGATTGTCATCCACTACGAGAATAGTGTATGGAGTGGTGTCGAATACCTCTTTCGCGGACGGCTGCCCGCTGTTATCATCCATCATCAATTCGTTCAGATAAGCCTTTGGCTCGCAGGTGACTTCTTCCGGTTCCTGCCTCAACGGCAACTCAAAGAAAAAGCTGGCTCCGGTTTCTTCATTATCCTGTGCGCCGATAGAGCCGCCGTGCAGTTCCACCAGAATCTTGGAGTAAGACAAGCCGATTCCTGTTCCGCTCTGTTCTCCCGTTCCCTGGTAGAAGCGGGTAAAGAGCTTGTGCGTATCCACTTGCTTCAGTCCGCATCCTTGGTCGATGACGGAGATACGCACCCGGTTTTCTTCAGGTAGCAGTTCCGAAGCAATCGTTATTTCCGTGTCCTGCGGACTGTGTTTCAAGGCATTGATAAGCAGGTTACTTAGGATAATCTCGCATTTGTCCTTATCGAAACTGACTTTCTCTATCCGTGGGTCGAGCTGATAGCGGATATGCACATTCTTTGCTTCCCCCTCACTGATAAAATCCTGCGAAACGTGTTCAATCCATTGATTGAGCGGATGAGGCTGAATTTGCAGTTTACTCTCCCCTACTTCCATTTTCCGCACGTCGAGCACCATATTAATCAAGTTCTTCATCCGTTGTGCCTGCCGGTAGATGGCTTTTAACGGCAGATATTGGCTGTCTCCGGAAGAGAGCGACTTCAAAATCTGATTGAGTGGCGCATGAATAAGCGTCAGCGGAGTCCGTAACTCGTGGCTGATATTGATAAGAAAGCGTACCTTTTCCTCGTACATCTGTTTCTCATGCTCTTTCATCGCCCATTTCAGTTTTTCCTGATTACGTTTCAATGTTCTGCGGAAAGTTTCGATGATTATGGTGGCAATGAGAATGGCACAACCGAGAATGAACCACCACGTGCGATACCACGGCGGGAGTACGGTTAGTTCCAGTATTTTCTGGTTGGGAATCCAACTGCCGTCTTTCACTGTGCATGAAGCCATAATTTTGTAATTGCCCGGTGGTAACGACCGGATTACCAATTCCGGCTGGTACGATTCGATATACTGGTCGTTCAATCCCTCTATCCGGTAGCGATAGACTTTCTTGCGGAAGATATCCTCTTCTTTCGACATGATTCGGATAGTGATATTGCTGTTCCACGGGACAGAGATTGCTGCCGGACGACTATATAGCTTGTTCTGTGCAGACTCACCGTTGACAATTATATCCAGCAGTTGTAGTTCCGGCATCTCCGATGTATTCAGCAGAAGTTGGCCGTCAATGCGCAGCATACCCTTTACGCCGCCGATATAGACATCCCCCTCATTGTTTACCAACCGGGCGTTGGGCAGATATTCGTTTTGGATAGCTCCGTTCGATTCTCCGAAAAGTACGAACTTCTGCTCCCGGATAAGCCAGGCAAAAAGCAGGTTATCTGCACCTATCCATACTTTGCCCCTTTGGTCGCATTGCACCATGTTGACTTCTGTAAACAAGTTGGTAGGGATGTGCGTCTGTTTTTGGGAAACGGGGTTGTAGTGGATAAGGCCGAAATTGCTTCCTATCCAGAAATCGCCGTGCTCGTCGTGTGATGCCGAATTGATTACGGTATCCTGATAACAAGCGAAGGTTGTTTTCAGCAAGGAATCCCCATCGTGCAGTTCGTAGATATGTTTGAAGTCGTTGATGTAAGTCCGGTTGTTCTCGTGCTTGAAGGGGACGAGCGTACCGACAATACTTTTCCCTTCTTCTCCGGTGACTTTGTCGAATTTCTTTTCTTTCAGGTGATACTGGTAGACATGGTCGCCCAGTAATAACACGGTGTTGGGGGTGTTCTGATATAAGTTGACCGATTTACCCCGGTTGCAAAGTTGTGTCGTAGTTTCTTTGTCGACAATGGTAAAAGGCTGTTTCTCCCCGGTTGCGGGGTTGAATATGAATACTCCTTTGGAGAAAAGGGAAATCAGTAGTTTTCCGGGAGTGAATCCGCTGATAAACGCTATTTTATCGTTCCAGGTAGAAAGATAATGGGTGAATTTCTCGGTACGCGGGTTAAAGAGGTTGATACCGCCGCCGTCCGTACCAATCCAGATACTGTCGGTCGATTGGCGGTAAAGGCTTCGCACGGTGCTGTTGCTTAGTCCGCGGTCGTTGCCGGGGACTACGTCGGTGTAGGTTTTCATGAACACTTCCCGGATGCTGATCAATCCGTTGCAGGTGCTTCCTGCCCATATATTGTTATTGTGGTCGTTGTGCAGGCAGAGAATGGAGTTGGCGGGGAGAGAGTAGTTTTCACGTCCCGGGATATATTCCAGTTGGGAGATTTCCCCGGTTTCGGGGGTGAGGATATTGATTCCGCCGCCATCCGTTCCTATCCACAGTTGCCCTTCCCTTTCAGCGAGGCTTAGGACGATGTCGTTGCTGAGGGCGGAGTTGCGGGTGGAGTACGAAGCCAGTAGTTTGCCGTCGTATGAATAGCAACGAAGTCCGCCGCTGTAAGGGGCAATCCATATTCTTTTCCGGCTGTCGGTCATCATGGTGGTAATTTCCGGCCCGCAGTCGAAAGGGGGGCGTCTGTGCTCTCCGGTATGCAGGTCTACGAGGTATATGCCTGTCCAACGACTGCAACAAAGCAACGTCTTTGAATCCCACATACTGAGAGCGTTGATTTTAAAAGAGTTGGCGTTGAAATATTGCAGAAGCCGGAGAGAAGAATCGTTATAACTATATTTGTAAATCCTGTCCTTGCCGCCAAAGAGGATTCCGTCCGGGACAAGGCAGAAGGAATAGGCGGTGATATTCTTCCCGTCCTCGTCCGTGGGGAACGTGAAGTCGTTGCTCTGCTGTTGGTAACGGGCAATACCTTTTTCAGTCAGTACCCAGATGTTGTGTTGCTTGTCTTCGGCAATCTGATAAATCAGGTTGTGGAGAAGCGAGTTCGGGTCGTTTGCCTGGTGTTTGTATCTTTTCAGTTCGTGCCCGTCGAACTTTCCCAGTCCCGATTTGGTACCTATCCATACGAAACCCTGCTCATCCCGGAGAATACAGCGCACGTTGGAAGGCAGCCCTTCTTTCAGAGAGATTTGTTTAAAGTAATAGTGTTCTGCCCGGAGAGGGAGAACACCGACTAACTGTATGATAAAGAAAAGGCTTGACAGAACAGCGTATTTGGTTTTCATGTAAAGCAGGTTTGTTTATGAGGACAGATGCCTTCTTTATAATACGGCTAACTTGTCCCCTTTTAAGGTGATTTCGTATTTTTTCCCTTTTACGGTCTTGAACTTGAGCGTCTTGTCTCCGTATCTTACGTTACAGGGGATTCCGGATTTGGAATGGATGATAGCTTTCTCCAGTTGTCCCTCTTTCCAGGAGATGGAAACCTCAAAATTTCCTTTGGCGCAGATTCCGCTTATTGAGCCGTTTGCCCATGCATCCGGCAAAGCGGGAAGAAGTTGGATGAATCCCATGTGGCTTTGCAATAACATCTCGGTTATTCCTGCCGTACCGCCGAAGTTTCCGTCTATCTGGAAAGGCGCATGGGTATCCCAGAGGTTGTCCAGTGTACCGTTTTTCAATAAGTTGCCGTATAGTTTATACGCATGGTTTCCGTCTTGCAGTCGTGCCCATTGGTTGAGCTTCCAACCCATGCTCCAACCGGTAGCGCCGTCTCCGCGATGTTCCAGTACCACTCTGGCTGCCTGTGCAAGTTCGGGGGTAGTCACGGGAGAGATGGTATGCCCCGGATGCAATCCGAACAGGTGGTTGACGTGGCGGTGTTCATCTTTCGGGTCGTCTATGTCGGTAGACCATTCCAACAACTGACCGTAGCGTCCTATACGGTACGGAACCAGTTTGGTCAGTACGTTTTCCCATTGTTTGCGTTCTTTGGCGTCCGTTCCGAGCACCTTGCTTGCCTGGATGGCGTCCAGTAATATTTCACGTACTACGGCATGCGCGAAAGTAACTCCCTCGTCCACCGGGCCGTGTTCGGGAGAAGTGGAAGGAGCGGCGGTGTAAGTCCCGTCGGGCTTGTGCCACAAGTGGTCTACCGCAAACTGTGCGCTGCTTTTGATAAGGTCGTAGCCGATTTCCTTTAAGAATTTCGTGTCACGGGTATAATCATAATACTCCCATATATGCGTTGCCAGCCACGGACCGGCGGTAGGATTCAGGTTCCATGCCATAGATTTGCTGGATAAGGGAGCTGTGAATCCGAAGATATTGGCAGAGATGGATGCTGTCCATCCGCGGGCGTTGAAATAGGCTTGTGCTGTCTTCTCGCCGGGTTTTACCAAGCTGCGTATAAAGTCAATCAAAGGCCATGTACATTCAGAGAGATTGGTGGGGCACGCAGGCCAGTAATTCATTTGAATGTTGATGTTATTGTGGTAATCTACCCGCCACGGGCCGTCGGTATTGTTGTGCCACAATCCTTGCAGGTTGGCTGGCATGTTGCCGGGGCGCGAACTGGCTATGAGCAGATAGCGTCCGAACTGATAGTACAATTGTTCGAGCTGATAGTCCGGCACGCCTTTCTTATAGCTAGCCAGTCGTTTGTAGGTCGGCAGGTTGGGAGTGCCGATTTCCGGATTGATTTCAAAACGTACCCGATTGAACAGCACGGTATAATCGGCTTCGTGATTACGATAAAGCTCGTCATAACCTTTTTTCAGGGCATTGTCCATCATAGCCAGAGTCGTTTGTGACGGGTCGTTGCCGACGTAGGCTTTCGGGTCTTTGAAGTCCGGGGCAAAGTTCATCTTATAATCGGTATCTGCCGTAAGCAGGAATACCACTTCGTCAGCATCCTTCACAATAATCCGGTCGTTTTCTGCTTTCAGTGTTCCCCCTTTGTGGATAGCTTTGATTCGGAAAGCGAATTTCATTCCGTTGTTATTGAGAACGCCGGTATATACTAATCCGTCGTTTCCATCTGCTTCCAGATGGCTTTTTGCTTCGTTGTTGGGACAATAGCTAAGTACAAGATTCTGTTTTCCGCCTTTGTCGGCAGTAAACTTCATGACCATAACGCTGTCCGGATAGGATATGAAGTATTTACGTTGATACCGTATCCCGTCTTTGTCAAATTGCACCACAGCCATCGCCGAATCCAACGACAGGATGCGGCGGTAATTGCTCATATTGATTTCGCTGAGTCCGGTTTCCACATAAAGCTCTCCCATCGTGGTAAAAGCGCCGAAGCGGAACGGAGTCTCGTCTTTTTCTTCATAAGCTCCCAGCCCGTTGAAGTTTTCCTGCGTGAGATACCCCGCCTTTTTAGAATCCCCGTCCAGGAAAGCCTGCCGGATTTCTTTCAGTATACCTGACGACTGTTTGTTTACGTTCCAATAATACTCGGCGCCTTTGGCGGTATTCGGCCCCCCTTTCCAGAGAGTTTTTTCATTCAGTGTGATTCGTTCTGCGGATATGGAGCCCATGATATTCGCTCCCAGGCTGCCATTCCCGATAGGTAGCGAACGGCTTTCCCATGCTTTGTCCGGATTCGCCCCTGTGCCGTTGGCACGTAGCCAGATAGCTTGTCCATCGAGATTGTTGGGAGTGTCGAACCATACGGAAAGCCCTTGAGTATAATCCACCGTCTCTATGGACGCTGCGGAAAGAGAAAAAAGTGTGCAAAGAATAAGAGGGCAGAGTTTTTTCATAATATGTGTTGTTTAAAGGAATGTGAGATACAAAGGTACTTGTTTTTTAAGATTCTGTCTAGCGGGTTGGTTTCAATTTTTACCAATAGGCTTTTAAAAATCGCTAAAAGTGCTTCTTTGTAGGTTTGGTAAGATGTTTCTAATGAAGAACCGGGTCTGGTTTACATTCAGTATATCCAACTTTCTAAGAAAAACACTCCGACGGATGATGTCCGGTCTGGAGATAAATACTACCTTTGTTTCCTATATAAAAACAAGTATGTATCTGACAGGTATGAGCCGGGAAGAATTATATGCCGAAGCATATAAGGACCTCATTGCAATATCGACCCAAATGAACATGTTTATAGATAAGGTGTGTAAGAAAGCAACGATGATGAGTCCATTTTGATCTATTGTTTCTTGCAGTACTCATGGAAGAGTATCAGGGCAGAGAACATTTTTAAAATCATTTGTTTGTGAAAGTAGCGGAAAGAGCGTATCTTTGTTTGCACTGATAAAAAGTGAACTCATAAATACACCGGATTATGGAATATGTATCATCAGAAAGAAAGTTGCTGCCATACGGCATGATGAACTTTGCGGATATTCGTCTTGATAATTATTATTACGTGGATAAAACCTCGTTCATCCCTGTAATAGAACAATCGGACAGATTCTTCTTTTTCATCCGCCCGCGCCGGTTCGGTAAGAGTCTTACGCTGAACATGTTGCAACACTATTATGATGTGCGTACACGTGACAAGTTCGATGCTCTGTTTGGCGACCTCTATATCGGAAAGCATCCCACACGAGACCGTAACAGTTATCTGGTGTTGTATCTCAATTTCTCAGGAATTAGTGGAGAGTTGCACAACTACCGTCAAGGGTTGGATGCACATTGCAATACCAGCTTCGATTATTTCTGTGATATTTATGCAGAATACCTGCCGAAAGGCATTAAGGAAGTCTTGAATGAAAAAGCAGGAGCTGTTGAGCAGTTGGATTATCTATATCATCAGTGTGAACTTGCCGGGCAGCAAATATATCTTTTCATTGACGAATATGACCACTTCACCAATGCCATCCTCTCGGATGCCGAAAGCATTCACCGATATACGGAAGAGACCCACAAGGAAGGCTACCTGCGCGCCTTCTTCAATAGGGTGAAAGCCGGAACCTATTCCAGCATCAAGCGTTGCTTCATCACCGGAGTGAGTCCCGTCACGATGGATGACCTCACCAGTGGATTTAATATTGGCACCAACTATTCCCTCACACCGAAATTCAACGCAATGATGGGTTTCACCGAGGACGAAGTCCGCGAAATGCTGACTTATTATTCTACTAAAGCTCCATTCCATCACACTGTAGATGAGTTGATAGAACTTATGAAACCGTGGTATGACAACTATTGCTTTGCGCAGGAGTGTTATGATCAGCCAACCTTGTACAACTCCAATATGGTGCTCTATTTCGTTAAGAACTATATTGATAATAACGGAAAGGCACCGCGAAATATGATAGAAAGTAACATTCGTATCGATTACGAGAAACTGCGTATGCTTATCCGCAAGGATAAAGAGTTTGCGCACGATGCCTCCATTATCCAGACTTTAGTGAGCCAGGGATACATCACCGGCGAGTTGAAAGACGGTTTCCCAGCTGCCAACATTGTAGATTCCGATAATTTCGTGAGCCTGCTCTATTACTTCGGCATGCTCACCGTGAGCGGAACATTTGAAGGCAAGACCAAACTCATCATACCCAACCAGGTAGTGCGCGAACAACTCTATACTTATCTGCTGAATACATACAATGAAGCCGACCTCAGTTTCAGTAACCATGAAAAAGATGAGCTATCTTCCGCCTTGGCATATCGTGGTGCATGGCAATCTTACTTCGACTACATCGCCGATTGCCTGAAACGCTACGCCTCTCAGCGCGACAAGCAGAAAGGAGAATCCTTCGTACATGGCTTCACTCTTGCCATGACAGCGCAAAACCGTTTCTACCGTCCCATCTCCGAAGCAGACACGCAATCCGGATATGTTGACATTTTCCTGTCTCCCATGTTGGAGATTTACCCTGACATGAGCCATAGCTACATCATCGAGCTGAAGTATGCCAGATACAAAGACCCCGAAAGCCGGGTGGAGGAATTGCGGGCGGAAGCTATTGCCCAGGCCAACCGCTATGCTGACACCGACAGGGTGAAGAACGCTATTGGCACTACGCAACTACACAAGATTGTGGTAGTGTATAAAGGTATGGAAATGAGAGTTTGCGAGGAGGTAAATTCTTGAGATACAGCATTCGATAGCTGTTAATTATCAGGAAAAGAAGTAGAGAGCTTATAAAGTAATATTCATTTCGGTATAGTACTGAATCATTACAGCATCGAATAAATTTCCCCACTGGATATTTATTTTTCATCTTTCCATCTCCCCTTTCACCTTTTCTCTATCTCTTCGATGAATAAGGAGTTTGTGGGTGAAGTGCAATAACTTCACCATCTCTTCACCTGTGGCGATTAGTTTCAAAAATTGTTTCAAGGCTTGAAACAATCCGTTTCTCGGTGTGAAACACTTCGTTTCATACGGTGAAACACTTTGTTTCCAGGCGTGAAACTTTTAGTTTCAAATAGGGTTGAAACTAATTACGAAATAGCTTTACTAATCTTTCTCTGATGGTGGAATCAGAGAGTAGAAATTTGATTCGATTATGAACTTGTTCAAACACCGACTTTTGCCCATGTGATGAATCTATATACCCTGCTTGTCGGACATATATATTCAGCGTGGTGAGTATATATACCTACTACGCTGGATATATAGATCCATCAGCTAATTTGAAAGAACTGAATGCGCTGAAAGCACTCTACCTTGTTTGCAGTATCTTTCTGCGAGGGACGTCTTTTTTCGCTTTCAGCCGCTATTTCCTTCTATCAAGGCGTTTGCAGACAAAATTGAAACGGATGGAACCGGATTATAACATGAATATTCAATAAGAGGGCTTTGGTAAGGTTAGAACCGGATAGTTGGATATTGTAATCATTGTCTTTTTGTGATAAGAACCATTTCTCCGATGGAACGGGTTGATTTGGTGAAAAGTGAATATTTAATGGCTATTTTTAAAATACCTCTTTTTAAAAGCTACTCTACCTTTGTGACAAGAATGTTAGTTGGAAAAGCTATCTCGGCTCTTCATTCTTAAATCTGATGTCTATGAGACTTATTTTGTTAGCTAATGAATATATGAATCTTTATTATTAAATGTAGTATTATGAAAAAAAAGAGGCTTATGAAAAAACAAGGCTGCTTTGTTGTTCTTATGATGATGCTCTTGCTATTTCCTTCAGGAGCGTTTGCACAGCAACAAATGATTAAAGGACAAGTGGTAGATGATAAGGGGGAAACCATTATTGGAGCTACGGTCATGGTAAAAGGGGCAAAAGAAGGTACTTTGACCGACATTGACGGTAACTTTTCTGTCAAAGGTAAAATTGGCAATACCTTAACCATCTCTTACGTGGGTTATTCTCCCCTCGAAGTAAAAGTGACAAAACTTGAAGGCAACCGCTTCGTATTGCGGGAAGATTCAAAACTTCTTGATGAGGTTGTTGTAGTGGGTATGGACAAGCAGAAACGTAGCACCATTACGGCTGCTGTGTCTACTGTAAAGTCCGACGCTATTGTCAACCGCCCTATTACCGACTTGACAAGTGCCCTGCAAGGTAACGTAGCCGGTTTGAATTTTGATACAGATGCAGTATCCGGTGGTGTTGGTGGTGAAACTGGTGCTGAAATTAAATTCAATATCCGTGGTGCAGGTTCTATTAATGGAAGTGAACCATACGTGTTGGTAGATGGAGTGGAACAGAGTCTTCAGAATGTAAATCCGAATGATATCGAATCAATCAGTGTATTGAAAGACGCCTCTGCAGCGGCTGTATATGGTGCGCGCGCTGCTTATGGTGTAGTATTGGTTACTACGAAAAGCGGTCGGAAAGAAAAGGCACAGGTCACTTATCGTGGAACGGTCGGGTTCAGTTCACCTATTAATATGCCGGATCAGATGAACTCTATTCAGTATGCTAATTACATAAATGAAATGGCTGCCAATGGAGGTAATAAGCAGATAATTTCTGATGATCTTATTAAGAAGATGGAGGGGTTCATGCAAAATCCTTATTCGGCAGAGTTTCCGGGTATAAATGCGAATGCACTCGGGACAGATTGGGCATCTTCGAGAGATGCAGTATATGCAAATACAGACTGGTTCGATTTCTATTTTAAAGATGCTGCTATCCGTCATTCACACAATCTGAATGTAACGGGAGGTTCGGATAAGTTCAACTATTATGTAGGGCTAGGATACACTTATCAGGAAGGCCTGCTTGACCAGGTAGACGATAATCTGAGTAAATACAATGTAAATACGAAACTCCAGATTAAGGCTAATGACTGGCTGAAATTCAATTTTAACAATAATATAACGTTGAATATTATTAAGCGTCCGATGCCAAACCAGCTTATTTTCTACGCACGCGTTGGACAATCAATTCCGAATGCTCCGACGCATTATCCGATTGAATCCCAATATAATGACGCTACGGAACTTCGTAATATGAAGGAATCGCATTATGTACAGAATCGTATTTCGGATGCAATGTCTTTTTCTGCTACTGTTACTCCGTTGAAAGGATGGGATATAGTGGGAGAAATGAAAGTCCGTTTTGATGTGGAAGACAATAGTTTCAAGCGTGGATTTCCTACTTATGAAAAACCTGACGGAAGATTAGTCATGAATGTAGGTACAGATCAAGGGTATGCGTATCCGGGAATGAGTTACCTCAACTCGAAATGGGGTTCTTATACCCATGGCAATGCTTTTAATTATTATCTTTCTCCCAATGTGTCTTCATCTTATACTCATCAATGGGGAAGTCATTTCTTTAAGGCTATGGCAGGTTTCCAGATGGAATTGCAGGAAAACTCCAGCGGCTATACTTATAAAGACGGTCTTCTAACTGACGACATTTATTCTTTTGCCAGTGCCAATGGTATGTTATATGCGGGAGATGACCGTACGCATTGGGCTACGATGGGTATGTATGCCAAGTTGAACTGGAACTATAAGGAAACATATTTTCTGGAATTTAGTGGGCGTTATGATGGCTCTTCCCGTTTTGCACCGGGAAATCGTTGGGGATTCTTCCCTTCTTTCTCTGCCGGTTATGATATAGCCCATACGGACTATTTTAAGAATTGGAATCTTCCATTTTCCCAACTGAAAATACGTGTTTCTTATGGACGCTTGGGTAATCAGAATACGAAAGGACTTTATGATTATCTTGGGCTAGTGGATTTGTCGGCTGCTTCATCCAATGCCTGGCTGTTGCCGGGAGTGAATGCCACTCCTTCCAAAGGAGTAATTGTCAATACACCTAAGATGGTCAGCCCTTATATTACGTGGGAGAAAGTGGATAATGCCAATCTTGGTATCGACTTGATGTTATTGAACGACCGGCTTTCTGTTACTGCCGATATTTATCAGCGTACAACACATGACATGATTGGCCCGGCCGAAGCTATTCCGGCTATCGGAGGTATTAGTGATGATAACGCGGCAAAGGTAAATAATGCTACGCTACGAAATCGTGGTTGGGAATTGTCTGTACAGTGGCAGGATAAATTGAAATGTGGTTTTAGCTACGGTGTCGGATTCAATGTGTTCAACTATAAGGCGGTAGTTACAAAATATAATAACCCGGAAGGACTGCTTTTCAACAACCATACCGGCTTACCGGGGAATAAAGGATATTATGAAGGAATGGATTTGGGTGAAATATGGGGATATCAGGCAGATGACCTTTTTATGAGCAATCGAGAAGTGGATGAATACCTCAAGAAGGTGGACCTTAGCTTTTTCAAATCAAGCGACAGGTGGCAGCGTGGTGACGTGAAATACATTGATTCTGATGGTAATGGAAAAGTAGATCCGGGTAAAGGTACATTGGCAGATCATGGTGACCTGAAGAAGATCGGCAATGCTACTCCTAAATATTCTTTCGGTATCAACTTGAATGCAGGATACAAAGGATTTGAAGTGTCAGCTCTCTTTCAGGGAGTGGCTAAGAGACAATTCGCGATGGCAGGTGCCCAGTATCTTTATGGTGCAAACTGCTATTTCAAAGAACATCTTGATTATTTCAGCGCTCAGAATCCCGGCGGATATTTACCGCGCTTGGTTGACTCTAGTACTAAAGACTATGAAGCGAATGCAGGCTATAATACAACTCGTTATTTATTGAATGCGGCTTATATGCGTCTGAAAAATTTGACGGTTTCTTATAACTTTAAACCTCAATTGGTGAAGAATATGGGTCTGAGTGGCTTGAAAGTATATTTCACTTGCGACAACTTATTCACTGTCACTAAGTTGCCGAAACAATTTGATCCCGAAACAATCAATCAGGTGAACTGGATAGTTGGTGGTAGCAATGCTGCCGCTCCGGGACTTACTTCACCCTTGACTCAAAATGGTAATGGTAGAGTATATCCGATGAACCGGAATTTTGTATTTGGAATTGATGTCACATTTTAATTAGAGAGGAACTATCATGAAAAAGAAAATAATTATCCTGACAGCCTTCATGGGGCTGCTATTGTCGGCCTGTTCTGATTTTCTAGATCGGAAACCATTGACGCAGCCTGAAGATAAAGGCTTTTTAGTAGGTCGGGAACAGCTGGAGAACTACATTAATGGTTTATATAGCGCATTGCCGACACCCACTCAATTTGGTATGAGTGTCAGAGGAGAAGAAGTGAATAGTGACAACATTTTGGCAGAGAAGTATGACAAACGCCTGAATGGTGAGAATAATCAGTTCAGTGGTGCTACTGACTGGGAGAAGGGTTATCAAAATTTGCGTAATGTCAACTATTTCTTCTATCATTATGAGGTTCCGGAGAACTTGGAAACAGATGAAGTTCTTTCACTCAGGGGAGAAGCTTATTTCTTACGTGCATATTGGCACTTCTATTTGCTTACCCGCTTTGGAGATATACCTATTATGGATGATTTTTGGGATGGAAACGCGACATTGGAAGGTTTGCAGATTCCGGCTTCGAAACGTTCGGATGTTGCCCGGTTTATATTAAGCGACTTGAAGGCTGCTATCGGTGAGATTCCCGAAGCAAAGGCAAGTCTGTTTCCCCGTAGCAAATATTCGGGATTACGTATTAACAAAGAGGCGGCTGCTATTTTGGCTATGAGAGTGGCGCTTTATGAAGGCTCATGGGAAAAATACCATAAAGGGACTGATTTTGCTAAGGAAGATAATTCTGCCGAGTTCTTTCAAGAAGTATTGAACTGGGGTGACCAGCAACTTTTTCCTGCAGGTTTGACTTTGAATACAAAGGAGACTGATGATGAGGCTGTTAATCCGGAAGATGCGTTTGCACACTTATTTAATAAAGGGGATTATTCCCAAATTTCGGAAGCGGTATTCTGGAAGAAATATTCCGTGGATGGTGGTGTATATCATGTGTTAGGCCAATTGCTTGCCGGAGGAGTGATAGATAACCAGGGACCTGCAGGATTATCAAAATCATTGGTCGACAATTATTTGAATGCAGATGGTTCTTTTATTAATCCGGAGGATGAAAAGTATAAAGATTTCAATCAGATGTTCGAAGGCCGTGATGGGCGACTTCTTGCCACTGTGATGCATACGGGATCCAAATTTCGTTCAGCAGCCGGATCGAAAGCTGCTAAACCAATGAATGTGAAAGCTTATGATGCTACTGGTACTGAAGAAGAAATGAAAGAAAAAAATGCTGATATTGTTTGTCCGAACTTGACTGGTGACGGTAAATACAAAAGTGTTACGGGATTCCATATTAATTTGGGTATTGACACTGCTTATGTAGAGGGAAACTGTGAAACGGGTATTATTTTATTCCGGTATGCGGAAGGATTGCTCTGTTATGCGGAAGCTGCGGCAGAATTGGAAGGAAAATGGAACGACGCTGTATTGAATAAAACATTAAAACCACTGCGCGAAAGGGCAGGTGTGACATGGGTAGAGCCGAAAGCTGATCCTAATTTCCCATTTACCGGCCTTACTCCTTTGTTGCAGGAAATTCGCCGTGAACGACGTTCGGAACTGGCTCTTCAAGGATTCCGTCTGGACGATTTGATGCGTTGGGCAGAAGCCGGAACATTGAAAGGTATGAAAGGACGTGGCAGAGGTGCTTATTTGGGTGAAGACGGTATCCTGTATCAAAGTTACTCGCCCAAAGATCATGAGACATTGAAGTCTGTATTGGTAGATAATGACAAATGGATGGATCCGTTGCAACAGTATTTGCCGAATGGATATCTTTTTAATTTGAACCGGGATTATTTATTGCCGATACCACAGGATGAATTACAGATGAATCATCAGATACATCAAAATCCGGGTTGGGAGACAGTTAGCGAATAAATACTTAATGAACCATATTATTATGATAAAGAAAATACTATATAGATTTTTGCCCGTTTGCCTGCTAGTGGCAGGATTCTCGGGTTGTAAGGACGATACGATGGAGCCATTGCCGGAAACTGTGCCTTTGATAGTGGAAGCAAATGCGAAGAGCTTTGTAATGGGGGAGAAATTGATACTTACTGTAAAAGTGAATGATACAAAGAATCCGGATCGGGTTTCTAATGAGGATTTTGATATTTATCTCACTGCCAAAGACGGAGAGAAAGACGCTTCAAGAACGGCATTCAAATCTTTCCCTTCAATGGTTACTTTTCCAAAAGGAGAAAAATCATTCGATATAGAATTACCGATTATCGAGAGAGGATTGGAAGCTAAACAGAAGTTGTATGTGAATGTAACATCTTTTGTGCGTGGTTATGCCATGAAGGAAGCTACTCAATCTATTGTTGTCTCCGATCTCCATTATACCATAGTATCTTTAAAAAACAATTCGGATAGAGTGATAAATGAAGGTGACGAGTTTACTATTCAGGCAGAAGTTCCTGTTCCGGTAACGGATGATATGGATATTAATATCACTGTACCTGATGAGCAAAAAGATTTTTATGTGACGTTACCCCCTGCTACATTGACTATTAAAGCTGGAGAAAAAACAGGAGAAGTGAAAGCTAAGACCAAGCATAACACAGAACCTACCCAGACTGAAACACTGATTTTGAATTTTACTACCCTTTCCGGTATCCATCCGTTGGATAATGGAAAGTTGGAAATTACGATGAACGACCTTGAGGCTAAAAAGGGAAGTGAAATTGATGATGAACGATGGGTGTATGATCAGCCTGGGATTGCGTTTGCTTCAAGTGCTAAATTGACTGCAGCTAATGCACAATATGGACAGGCAAAGGAAATAAAGGAAATGGATCCGCATCCGAATGCTGAATTGGCCAAGGCAGGTTGGAAGTTTTATAATGCATGGGAGTTCCATAGTTTTGGAAATTCCGGTGATATGTGGAACAATACTAATAGCTATGGAAATAAGTTACCTCAGTTTTTGGCAGCACGTAGTACAATAATTGTACAAAATCATGCAGCTTGTATCAATGAGCAGTTCTCCAATATCACAGAACAGGGTTATCTACAGATGATACAGATGAAAGTTGCATCGCAGGCTACATCACCGGCAAAAGGGGCAAGAGAGTATGGAACTTCTGCTTATTATGGTTGTGGGACAGGTTCTGCATGGAAGTCTAATAGTCAGTTGATATCAGCAGGCTGCAGAATGGAAATCCGTGCCCGTCTCCGTGGACAGCGGAATGGTTTCAATATGGGTATCTGGCTGATGTCTGATGATGCTGCTACTCAAAAGACTTATTCGGAAATTGATATTCTTGAAAATCCGGTCGGTTCGGCTACCGGAAACAGGGCACATCAGACATTCCACGGTGGACCTACTACTGTTGATAAGAATAGCAAGACAGCCAATAACACTATAAATATGGAGAATTGGAATATTTATTGGTTGGAATGGCGTTCTGATACTGAAGTTGCATTGGGAATTAACGGAAAAGAAACTGTATGTCTGAAGAAGAGTGAGTGGACTGACGATCAGTGGACTTTTACAAATGAGAAGAATCCGAAGGGGCTTAAGTTTATTCTTACGATGGGAGCCCCCAGCCCATGGGCACTTGGCAAAGAAAATGGTACAGAAACAGGTGGCGTATGGAGTCCTAATCCTGAATTAAAGTGGGATGCTGGCTTTGCCGATTTTAATAATTATGAACGTGACAAGAATAACGATGCTATTCCCCGTATGGAGATTGATTGGATTCGTACTTATATAAATAAATCTTCGGTAGAGGAGTATGACAATAATAGAAATAGAAATAAAACGAAGTTCTATTAATCACAAACTGTCTTAATTAAATTTCGCAAGTGCCTTGTAAGGCTTCCATAAAAAGGGGCGGAAGAGGTACTTGCGATTTTTTTAACAACCAACTGACTATCAAACCATGACGAAATACATCTTAATCATTTGTATGCTGTTTGCATCCATATCGGATGCATGCGCGGACAACTTGACATCACCCCCTATTTCAATAGTCCCCCGTCCGGTGCAGGTTGTGCCGGGCGAGGGTAACTTCACCTTCTCCGCCCGAACCTTGTTTTCGGTAGAGAACCACGAGCAGGCTGTCATCGTCCGCAACTTTCTGAACTTATTGAAGAAAAGCTCGGGGATCACCCCGCAGTTGGCAATAGGTAGCAGTGAGAAGAGTCATGTCTGTTTTACGACTGACTCTTCTTTAAAAAGCGAAGCCTATCAGTTGGCGGTTACTCCTAAACAGATTCAGATAAAGGCATCCGATATAAAAGGTTTCTTCTATGCACTGCAGACCATCCGCCTGCTGTTGCCGTCGGCTGTCGAAGGCAACCGTCAGGTTGAGAATATCCAATGGAGTATTCCCGCAGTAACCATTCAGGATGAACCGCGCTTCGGCTATCGGGCATTGATGCTGGATGCAGCTCGTTTCTTTATTCCCAAGGAAAACGTGTTGCGTATTATCGACAGTATGGGTATCCTCAAAATCAATACCCTTCATTTCCATCTCACGGACGATAACGGCTGGCGATTGGAAATCAAGAAATATCCCCGCCTGACGGAAGTGGGAGCATGGAGAGTGAATCGCATGGACGTTCCCTTCTATTTCCGCCGTAACGCCGAACCGGGTGAGCCCACTCCTATCGGTGGATTTTATACACAGGAAGATATTAAAGAAATGATCTCCTATGCTGCCGACCGCCAGATAGAAATTATCCCCGAAATAGATATGCCGGCTCACAGCAACGCTGCACTGGCTGCCTATCCGCAACTGGCCTGCCCCGTAGTAGACAGTTATATCGGAGTAATTCCGGGTTTGGGCGGAAGTAATTCGGGAGTGATTTATTGTGCTGGAAACGATAGTGCCTTTACATTCTTGCAAGATGTTTTAGATGAAGTGATGGCAATCTTCCCTTCGCGATATATTCATCTGGGAGGAGATGAGGCGCAGAAAGGATACTGGAAGAAATGCCCGCTTTGCCAGGAACGGATAAAGAAAGAGCACCTTGCCAACGAAGAAGACCTGCAAGGTTACTTTATGAAACGGATGAGCGACTATGTACGCAGCAAAGGACGCGAAGTGATAGGCTGGGACGAACTGACAAACAGCAGTTTCCTGCCGGAAGGCGCTATTATCCAAGGCTGGCGCGGACTTGGCACGGCCGCCTTGAAAGCCGCAGAAAAAGGACATCAGTTCATTATGACCCCTGCGCGCATCATGTACCTGATTCGTTATCAAGGCCCGCAATGGTTCGAACCCCAAACCTATTTCGGAAATAACACGCTGAAAGACATCTACGATTACGAACCTGTGCAAGCGGACTGGAAACCGGAATATGCTTCTTTGCTCATGGGCGTACAGGCATCCATGTGGACGGAGTTTTGCAATAAACCGGAAGATGTGGATTATCTGGTGTTTCCCCGTCTTGCCGCCCTGGCGGAAGTGGCATGGACACAGCCCGCACACAAGGACTGGACTTCGTTCCTGAAAGGGCTGGATGCCTATAATGAACATCTGACAGCTAAAGGCATCGTTTATGCTCGTTCGATGTACAATATCCAGCATACGGTAACTCCAAACGACGGAATACTTGAAGTGGAACTGGAATGTATCCGCCCCGACATGGAGATACATTATACGACGGATGGCAGCGAACCTACGGCAACCTCACCGCTCTACGAAAGAAAAGTACCTGTAAAAGAGACACTTACTCTGAAAAGTGCTACTTTTGCGCAGGGTAGACAGATGGGAAAGACATTAATACTTCCTGTCCGGTGGAATCTGGCCACTGCCAAACCCGTACTGGGAATCAACCCGGCTGAAAAGCTCCTGACGAATGGAATACGCGGGAGCCTGAAATATTCGGATTTCGAATGGTGCTCATGGACGAACAATGATTCTGTCTCTTTCACAATTGACTTGTTGAAGCCGGAAGTGCTGAACACATTGACATTGGGATGCATCACGAACAATGGAATGGCTATCCATAAGCCGGCATCCGTGAAAGTGGAAGTCTCGGATGATAACTCCAACTTCCGCGAAGCCGCCATGCAAAGCTTCACGCCTGAAGAGATTTTCCGCGAAGGGAATTTTATAGAAAACCTGCCATTGAAACTGGGAGGCACACAAGGGCGTTATGTACGTGTGAGCGCCAAAGGTCCGGGAGTTTGTCCTGCATCTCATGTGCGGTCGGGACAGGTATCGAGAATCTTTTTTGACGAAGTGATGTTGGAATAAGACAAGTCAGCTAGGCGTGTATGGATAAAGCGACATTTGGATAAGACGATAATCAAGTTAATATAAAAGTTATACGTATGAAGAACAAATTACCGGAAAACAATTCCACCCGTCTTGCTTCATTGGACATTCTGCGAGGTTTTGATTTATTTCTTTTGGTCTTTTTTCAACCTGTATTTGCAGCGTTGGTGCGGCAGATGAACCTGCCGTTTCTTAACGGCATACTCTACCAGTTTGACCATGAGGTTTGGGAGGGATTCCGTTTCTGGGATTTGGTGATGCCGCTTTTTCTCTTTATGACAGGAGCTTCCATGCCGTTTTCATTGTCGAAATACATAGGTACTACCGGAAGTTATTGGCCTGTATATCGCAGGATTTTAAAGCGGGTTATCCTGTTGTTTATTTTCGGGATGATTGTACAGGGCAATTTGTTGGGGCTTGATAGCCAGCATCTTTATTTGTATTCCAATACGTTGCAGTCTATTGCCGTCGGTTATTTTATTGCTGCGGTTATTCAGTTGCACTTCCCGTTCAAGTGGCAGATAGGGATCACATTGTTGCTCCTTCTCGCCTATTGGATTCCGATGACGTTCCTGGGTGATTTTACACCTGCAGGAAACTTTGCGGAACAAGTGGACAGGTACGTCCTGGGTCGATTTCGGGATGGGGTATTTTGGAATGAGGACGGAACCTGGAGCTTCTCGCCATACTACAACTATACATGGATATGGAGTAGCCTGACATTCGGAGTGACTGTCATGCTCGGAGCGTTTGCCGGAAAGATAATGAAAGAGGGGAAGGCGAACCGGAAAAAGGTGGTACAGATGCTGCTGGTTGTCGGACTTGCTCTTGTAGGTTTGGCATTGCTGTGGAGTTTGCAGATGCCTGTTATCAAGCGTATCTGGACAGGTAGTATGACGCTGCTTTCCGGCGGATATTGTTTTCTATTGATGGCATTGTTCTATTATTGGATTGATTACAAGGGACATACCCGGGGATTGGACTGGCTGAAAGTGTATGGCATGAATTCCATAATAGCTTATCTGTTGGGTGAAGTCGTGAATTTCCGTTGCGTTGCCGCTTCGGTCAGCTACGGGCTCGAACAATATCTGGGTGGCTATTATTCCGTATGGCTTACTTTCGCCAATTATCTGATTGTCTTTTTCCTGTTGGGGGCGATGTATAAGCGCGGATTATTTTTAAAGGTTTGATGAAATAACGATTTAAATAAAAAGAATATGATGATTAAACAAATATGTTTTCTTTTGGTGTTGCTTGGGGGATATTCCGTCTCCATGATGGCGGCTGATAAGAAAGAGGTCTATATCGCCCGTACGGAAAGTACGGTGACGATTGGCAATGAATACCTCTCCCGTGAGTTCTCACTGGCGGATGGCAAAGTCCGTACACGGGTGATTGAGAATAAACGTACGGGCAGTGAAGCAATCCGTATTCTTCCCGAAGTAGCTTCCGAAGAGTTCGTTATCCGTACGTTAACTGCGGATTCGCTGGCTTCGGATATTTATTCTTCCGCTCTTTCATTGCAGGAAATACAGGTTGCGGAAGAAGGGAAAGACGGTAAGCGGCTGATTTTCCACTATAAGAATTTCCGTCACCAAGGGGTGGACTGGCAGGTGGATATGGTTCTTGAACTGGAAAAAGGGAAGCACTATATGAGGAAATATCTGGAAATAACTGTCCCCGATTCGCAACGCCACCTGGCGCGTTTGGATTATATTGATTTCGAACCGATGAATCTTCCCGAAGGATATGCCGTTTGGACGCATCCGGTAATGGAGCAGGGAGTGGGCGGTATCAGTGGATATTACATTTCTTTGGGACAGCCGGTGTATATACAGGGGATGTTCTTCGGCCTTGAATTTCCGGCTGCGGAGACGGAGATTGAGGACAGTCAGAAGGTGCGTATCCGTTATTATTCGGGAAAGAGCTTTGAAATGCTTGCTTCGGAAGGCCGTCTTGGAGAAAGTGGTACGTTTACCACTTGGAAAGAAGTAATCGGTGCTACCCGCAGTACGGATATGGATGTTATTCAGACGGACTTTTTCAGTTATATCCATGATATTGCTGTCCCGGTCGGCTTCCGTATTCAGTACAACTCATGGTATGATTTTATGCTGAACATCAATGAGAACAATATCCTCAACTCTTTCCGTGAAGTAGAACGCGGACTGACGCAGAATGGTGTTCGTCCGATTGACTCTTATGTGATGGATGACGGTTGGAATGCCTACGGTCCATGGCAGGAAGAGAACAAGGCCAAATTCTGGTCGTTCAACAGTAAATTCCCGAACGAACTGTTTACGCCTTCTGACTTGTCGCACCGCCTTTCTTCCGATTGTGGATTGTGGCTGGGGCCTCGTGGCGGCTATAATTATTTTATCAAGTTCGCCCGGTTTCTGGAAGAAAACGGGAATGGAAAGCTGAACCGCAATTCAAGTGATATTTGCACCAATCATAAGGTGTACTGCGAGAAACTGAAGACGTTCTTTCTGGACTGCCAGCAACGGTTTGACGTGAATTATTGGAAATTGGACGGATTTTCTGCACGTCCGCCGCAACCCGACCCGCAGGGGAATTATATTTCCGGAGGTTATCAGGGGATGTACTATGTCACCGAGCATTGGGAACGCTGGATTGATATATTTCAAGCCATGCGCAACCAGCGCGGGGAGAAAAGAAATGATTTATGGATTAACCTGACGTGTTATGTCAACCCCAGCCCGTGGTTCCTGCAATGGGGAAACTCCGTGTGGATGCAGAACTCGCAGGATATCGGACGGCTGAATGTAAAACGCCTGTCGCAACTCGACCAGCTCTTGTCTTACAGGGACGACCGCTATTTCGATTTTGTGAAGACACGTGCGTTCCAGTTCCCTTTGGCGCATCTTTATAACCACGACCCGATTTATGGCAATACCGCCAATCTTGCCGGAAAGATGAATGATGATGAATTCCGTACGTACCTGATGATGATGGCTACCCGCGGCACTGCTTTTTGGGAACTTTATTATAGTTATAATATGATGAACGAGGGACAGAAATGGGTGATAAATGCCGATGTACTGCATTGGATTAATGATAACTATGAAATCCTGAAACACGCCAAACTGATAGGGCAGACTCCTGTAAAAGGAACTCCTTACGGTTATTCGGCATGGTCGGGACAGGAGGGGATTATTTCTGTCCGCAACCCGTCTGATGAGGTGAAAGAGTTTGACTTCACCCTCGACCGTATTATCGGAATGCCCGAAGGGTTGAAAGGCTTGTATCGTACCTCGGTGTGGACGTATCGGACAGGTGAACAAAAAGAGGATACAAAGGATCATTTGTTCGGCTATGGCGAACAAATCTCCCTAAGTTTGCAGCCGGGTGAGGTGCGGATTTGGAAATTCAGTACCGTGCCTGATAAGGAACCCCCTGCCCTGCGGATAGTTAAGACGGCCTCTCCGACTTCCCTAACGGTCGAGTTTAATGAACCTGTAATGCTGAAAGACGGAATATTCTCTGTTTCGGGGAATGAGATTACCGCTACTTCGATTTCTGCGGACAGGCGTGTTGTGACATTGGCATTGGCTCGTGAAATGGAAAAGGATAATAAATATCGTCTGAATATTTCGGGAGTAAAAGATGACGCGGGAAATACAAAAGCATTACGCACCTCTTTCCTTTATTTTGAGAATCAGGAAATACCTGTTCTGACGGGAATCAGTGGTGGCGGGGATTTCAACGTGTCTTTCCGTTTGAAAACTGATAAGAATGCCGTTTCCTTGTTGCGTCAGGGAAAAGATATTTCGGTGGATTTGGATGCGGAAGGACGGCTTACATTCGTGGTAAAAGGGTTGAAAGTAGTTTCCAGACAACCTGTTAATAATAATAAAGAGTGCATTGTGTCTTTATGTCGTGAGAAGAATGGAATGTTGAAAATCTATCTGGATGGTGAGTTGGAACAGTCGGCTTATGATGCGGCAATAGTGAATCCGGAGATTAAGCCGTCTTCGGTCATTGTGAATACTTCCTTGGGGAAGGCTTTCGGAGAACTGAAGATTATGAACCGTGCGCTCGATTATAAGGAAAACAAGAACATGGTTCTGAAATAAAAGAGGTGAGGTTGTATCAAATAGAGGTCAGCGTGGTAGAATAAATGATGATAATGTCCTGTTTGCAGGAAATATAGATGCTGCGTGTTGGGTATATAGATCCAACACGCAGGTCATATATGCCGTACACATTGGATCTATATGTCCAATACGCACGGTATATATGGCTTGCAAGTGGCTGATAAACAGCGCTATTCTACCAGACTTTTTGCTCTATCCAATGCTACATTGATATTCGGGCAGATATTCTCTTTTCCCAGCAGTTCGTAGAATCCGGCTTTTTCCAGTACATTATACACGTTCTCGTTGACTCCCGAAAGAATAATGGTAGTCTTTTCCTTCTGCGACATTTCGCAGAGAGCAGTCAGGTTATGAATACCTGTGGAGTCGATAAACGGAACCTTGCGCATACGGATGATACGTACTTTCGGGCGGTCTCCCAGTTGTGTCATTGTCTCTTCAAACTTGGTAGCGATACCGAAGAAATAAGGGCCATTGATCTCGTATACCTCTATGCCTTTGGGAATCATCAGGTTTTCTTCGTGTACGGTAATATCCGATTCTTTGTTCGGGTCAATCTCATCGGTAATCACCGAGATTTCAGTAGTCTCCATGACACGTTTCATAAAGAGAACGCAGGCAATCACCAATCCTACTTCGATAGCGACGGTCAGGTCGAAGATAACGGTCAGGAAGAATGTGATAAGCAGTACGGTAACGTCCGATTTCGGATTCTTCAGTAAAGCTCTGAATACACGCCATCCACTCATGTTGTAAGATACGATGACCAGTACTCCGGCAAGGCATGCCATCGGGATATATTGTGCGAGTGGCATCAGGAAGAGCAGAATCAACAGTAATACTATTGCGTGAATGATTCCGGCTATCGGTGTCTTACCTCCGTTGTTGATATTCGTCATGGTACGGGCGATAGCTCCGGTGGCAGGAATACCTCCGAACAGAGGAGCTATGATATTGGCTGCTCCCTGTGCAATCAGTTCTGTATTGGAGTCGTGGCGGTCGCCTATCACACCATCGGCTACCGTGGCAGACAGCAGCGATTCGATAGCTCCCAATACGGCAATGGTGATAGCCACCGGAAACAGTTCCCTGATAGCTTCCCAATCCAACGCAGGCACAACGGCATCGGGCAACTCCGATTTAATGGTGAAGCGGTCGCCGATTGTCTGGATGCAGTCGATTCCTCCGAAAGTTTTCATCAGGTAAACAGCTGCCGTCACTACGATGATGGCAATCAGCGAGCCGGGAATTTTCTTTGAGAACTTCGGAGTGATGGCGATAATAATAATGCTGACAATACTAACGATGGTATTCCACCAGTTGATCGTGTCGAAGTGTCGGAAATAAATCAGCCACTTCCCGACGAAGTCTCCCGGCACTTTTTCGTCTCCGAAAGATAAACCGAAAATATCGGCAATCTGGGTCGTGAAAATAGTGACGGCGATACCGCTGGTAAATCCGACGATGATAGGGTAAGGAATGAATTTGATGACAGCTCCCAGCTTGAACACTCCTAATAATACAAGGAGTACGCCCGCCATCAGCGTGGCTACAATCAGTCCGGCCTCGCCGTATTGTTGTATGATGCCATAGATAATGACGATAAATGCTCCCGTAGGGCCGCCGATCTGGACTTTGCTGCCTCCCAACAGGGAAATGATGAATCCCGCAATGATAGCGGTGATAATACCTTTTTCGGGTGAAACTCCCGAAGCGATACCGAAAGCGATAGCCAGTGGAAGCGCCACGATACCTACGATGATGCCGGCCATCAGGTCCGCCATAAACGTTTCTTTCGAATAATTCTTTAGACAAGAAACCAGTTTGGGTTTAAATTCAAATAGCTTCATTTTTAGATGTTGTTATACGTGTACTCTGTACTTTTTTGCAAACTAGAGGTTGCAAAATTAGATAAAATAATCGAAATAAGTATGTTTTTGAACATACTATTTGTCTGTTGATAGATTTCATCAATGAGGTGATAGTTTTTATTCATTAAGAAAAGGTGGTTTATTGTGAACAAATCGCTTATATTTGCGTTATAAATAGTACGACAAGTTACGTTTGGTAATCAACCAATTTAAAATATATATAGAATTATGGCTAAGAGTATTAAAGGAACTCAAACAGAGAAGAATCTGTTGACTTCATTCGCAGGAGAATCACAGGCTAGAATGCGTTACACTTATTTCGCAAGTGCAGCTAAAAAAGAAGGCTACGAACAAATAGCAGCTATTTTCACTGAAACTGCCGATCAGGAAAAAGAACATGCAAAACGTATGTTTAAGTTCCTCGAAGGCGGTATGGTAGAAATCACTGCCAGCTATCCGGCCGGTGTAATTGGTAATACACTTGAAAATCTTCGCGCTGCCGCAGCAGGTGAACATGAAGAATGGTCACTGGATTATCCTCACTTTGCCGACGTGGCAGAACAGGAAGGTTTCCCAATGATTGCTGCTATGTACCGCAATATCTCCATCGCAGAAAAAGGTCACGAAGAAAGATACCTGGCTTTCATGAATAACATCGAAAATATGACTGTATTCGCTAAAGAAGGCGAAGTGGTATGGCAATGCCGTAACTGCGGTTACATTGAAATCGGTAAGGAAGCTCCCGAAGTTTGCCCGGCATGTCTGCATCCACAGGCTTATTTCGAGGTGAAGAAGGAAAACTATTAATCTACGGATGGATAGATAAATCTCGAATGATTTAGATAAAGGAAGAGGCTGTCTAACATGCCCCGAAAAAAAGAAATCACCCCTGTCAGAGTCATTGTTTGAACTGCTGATAGGGGTGAAATCGTTAAAAAGAGATTAATTAGACAGCCTCTTTTCGTTATCGGTTTGGTATACTGTCTTTATAAATAGTAATTGTCCTTTTTCTTGTTGAATCATTCTTGATACTGGTTACATCTCCCCGGGTCGTGAAATACACATAGTTTCCCAAATCGAGAAAACGGTACACTTTCACTCCGTCGTGCTCGAACAGATAACTGACTTCATAAGTCTGGTTATTTTCCGATTTTCCACTTTTCAGTGGAATACCTGCATAGCAGGAAGCTAGTCCCGTTATGCAGAAGAAAAGAATAAAGGTCCGAATCAATGTTTTCATAATCATTTCTTCACGTGCGGATAATCTATCGTATAATGTAATCCGCGGCTTTCCTTACGTTCCATTGCTTGGCGCATAATCAGATAACCCACATTCACCATATTACGCAATTCGCAGATTTCTCTGGACGCTACGCTACGTTTGAACAGGCTTTCAGTCTCTTCGTAGATAATATCGAGTCTGTCCCAGGCACGTTTCAGACGGAGGTCGCTGCGGACAATACCTACATACGTACTCATAATCTGGTTCACTTCCTTCATACTTTGCGTAATGAGCACCATTTCTTCCGGCGAACGGGTTCCTTCATCGTTCCATTCGGGAATATCTTCATTATAAGAATATTGATCGACCACTTGTAGACTGTGCTTGGCGGCAGCGTCGGCATATACGACTGCTTCTATCAGTGAGTTGGAAGCCAGACGATTGCCTCCATGCAATCCTGTGCAGGAACATTCTCCCACGGCATAGAGACGTTCGATGGAAGATTGTCCGTCCAGGTCGACAAGGATACCTCCGCAGAGATAATGGGCGGCCGGGGCTACCGGGATGTAATCTTTCGTGATGTCGATGCCCAGGCTAAGACATTTCTCGTAGATATTGGGGAAGTGTTTCTTTGTTTCTTCGGGATCTTTGTGGGTGACGTCCAGGTATACATGGTCGTCTCCACGGTTCTTCATCTCGTTGTCGATGGCGCGTGCCACGATGTCACGGGGAGCGAGCGAAAGACGGGGATCATATTTCTGCATGAACTCTTTGCCGTCCATTGTACGCAGTACACCTCCGTAACCACGCATTGCTTCCGTTATCAGGAAAGAAGGGCGGTCTCCCGGATGATACAGGGCGGTAGGGTGGAATTGTACAAACTCCATATCCTTCACCGTACCTTTGGCACGGTAAACCATGGCGATACCGTCTCCGGTAGCGACTAGCGGGTTAGTGGTTGTTTTATAAACAGCCCCTACTCCACCGGTAGCCATTAGCGTCACTTTAGCAAGATAGGTATCTACTTTTCCCGTTTTCGGATCGAGGATATAAGCACCATAACATTTGATGTCCGGTGTCTGGCGGGTTACAGTCACTCCCAGGTGATGCTGTGTCAGGATTTCAATGGCAAACTGGTTTTCGATGACCGTGATATTCGGATGGCGTTGTACGGCTTTAATCAGGCTGTCCTGAATTTCTGCTCCCGTATTGTCTTTATGGTGAAGAATACGGAACTCCGAGTGTCCGCCTTCGCGGTGCAAGTCAAATTCGCCTTTCTCGTTCTTGTCAAAGTCCACTCCCCACTTAATCAGTTCTTCAATTTGTGCGGGAGCTTCGCGCACTACTTTTTCTACTGCGGCACGGTTACTGATCCAGTCGCCGGCAATCATTGTGTCTTCAATGTGCTTGTCGAAATTATCCACCAGAAGGTTGGTGACGGAGGCTACACCTCCCTGGGCGAAGTACGTATTGGCTTCTTCCAGCCCACTTTTACAGATAAGAGCAACTTTACCTTTGTGCGCCACTTTCAGCGCAAAACTCATACCGGCAATTCCGGAACCGATAACGAGGAAATCGAATTTTCTTACCATAATCTTGTTATTTCTCACCGCAAAGCTACAAAATAAGTTACTTCGTTGTACTTTTCGTTGTCACTAATTCATAAAATTGCTACCTTGCAGGCAAAAATCTGACAAAATGAATCGAATTTTTCATGCCCGCATCGCCTGGTACCAATATTTCCTGTTGGTGGTGCTTACTGTGAATGCCGTCGGCGCATTGTGGTGTAAGTATATCTTAGTGGCGGTACTGTTTATGTTGATGCTGATTGTAGTGATCGAACAAATTATACACACTACTTATACATTGACAACAAACGGTGATCTGGAAGTCTCACGTGGTCGTTTTATTCGCAAGAAGATCATCCCGCTTTCCGAAATTACCGCAGTCAGGAAATACCATTCCATGAAATTCGGCCGCTTCTCGGTGACGGATTATATCCTGATAGAATACGGAAAAGGGAAGTTTGTTTCGGTGATGCCTGTCAAGGAACAGGAATTTGCAGAACTACTCGAAAAGAGAATGTTCGCAAAGAAAATAAAGGCCACGGAGGCAATAGACCCTGTAGACTCTCAAGCAGATGAATCGTAGCATGTTTTGATAATAATGAAAAGATTAACTGATTATATACTATGAAATATCAAGTAATTATCATTGGTGGCGGTCCTGCGGGATATACGGCTGCCGAAACTGCCGGTAAAGGCGGTTTGAGCGTATTGCTTATCGAAAAGAATAGTCTGGGTGGCGTCTGTCTGAATGAAGGTTGTATTCCTACGAAAACATTGTTGTATTCGGCAAAGACTTATGACAGTGCAAAACATGCATCAAAGTATGCAGTCAATATCCCGGAAGTCTCTTTCGATTTGCCTAAGATAATAGCGCGTAAAAGTAAGGTAGTGCGTAAACTGGTGCTGGGAGTGAAAGCGAAGCTGACTGCCAACAATGTTACAATTGTATCAGGAGAAGCGCAGATCATTGATAAAAATACGGTTCGCTGCGGGGAAGAGACTTACGAAGGAGAGAATCTGATATTATGTACGGGTTCGGAAACTTTCATTCCCCCTATTCCGGGAGTGGACGCGGTGAACTACTGGACGCACAGGGATGCTTTGGACAGTAAAGAATTGCCGGCTTCTCTGGCTATTGTTGGTGGCGGGGTAATCGGTATGGAGTTTGCGTCGTTCTTCAATAGTTTGGGAGTACAAGTGACGGTGGTTGAGATGATGGACGAAATCCTGGGTGGAATGGATAAGGAGCTTTCCGCTTTGCTCCGTGCAGAATATACAAAACGAGGTATTAAATTCCTGCTTAGTACGAAAGTGGTCGGCTTGTCGCAAACGGAAGAAGGGGCTGTTGTTTCTTATGAGAACGCGGAGGGAAACGGCAGTGTCATTGCAGAGAAGCTGTTGATGAGTGTCGGCCGTCGCCCGGTGACGAAAGGTTTCGGGCTCGAAAACCTGAATTTGGAGCAGACGGAGCGTGGTGCTATCAGAGTTAATGAAAAGATGCAGACTTCTGTGCCGGACGTGTATGTTTGTGGTGACCTGACAGGATTCTCTTTGCTCGCCCATACGGCTGTTCGTGAAGCGGAAGTTGCCGTACATTCCATCTTGGGAAAGGAAGATGCCATGAGTTATCGGGCTATTCCGGGCGTAGTCTATACCAATCCGGAGATTGCTGGAGTGGGTGAAACGGAGGAGTCGGCCTCAACGAAAGGAATCAATTATCAGGTTATCAAACTTCCGATGGCTTACTCCGGCCGTTTTGTGGCGGAGAATGAGGGCGTCAACGGAGTCTGCAAAGTATTGTTGGATGAACAGCAACGGGTGATTGGAGCCCATGTGTTGGGCAATCCGGCTTCGGAGATTATCACTCTTGCGGGCACTGCCATTGAACTCGGATTGACGGCAGCGCAATGGAAAAAGATTGTTTTCCCGCATCCTACGGTAGGAGAGATTTTCCGGGAAGTGTTATAAACGGATTCTGATATCTGCGATCGTTCATTGATGCGGGTTTCTTACTGATAAAATCAAATATATGATGAGAAAATATATAATCACTCCGGCCTTATTGGCAATAGTTTGTATGGTGATGTGTCATTGTACATTTGTTGATATCATAAACTGTATTGTATGAAAAAAAGTCTTTTGTTGGTCACCCTTTCAGTTTGTTTGTTGCCACTTTGGGGACAACAAAATTTCTCTCGGATAGATTCGCTTATCAAGAAGATGCTCCCCGAAGCATCCGAGGTCGGCATATCCGTCTACGATCTGACGGCTAAGAAATCACTTTATAACTATCGTGCGGAGAAACTTTCCCGTCCTGCCTCTACCATGAAGCTGCTGACGGCTATTACCGCACTCTCCCGCCCCGAAGCTGCCGAGCCTTTCCGCACGGAAGTATGGCACGATGGCGTGATAGAGCATGATACTTTGCAAGGCAACCTGTATGTGGTAGGCGGCTTCGATCCTGAATTTAACAGCCAGTCGATGGATTCATTGATAGAAGAGGTAATCACTTTCCCTTTTTCGGTGATTAACGGACAGGTATATGGTGACGTTTCGATGAAAGACTCCCTTTATTGGGGTAGTGGATGGGCATGGGACGATACTCCTGCGGGCTATCAGCCCTATTTGTCTCCACTGATGTTTTGTAAGGGGACTGTGCAGGTTTCTGTCGTTCCTTCTACGGTGCAGGGAGATACAGCAAGTGTTTCCTGTCAACCTGTATCTTCCTATTATACAGTGACGAATCAGACGAAAACACGTACCTCTTCTGCCGGGAAATTCTCTTTCACGAGAGACTGGTTGACGAATGGAAACAATCTCCTTGTTTCGGGAAATGTCACTTCGATCAGAAAGGACGATGTAAACATCTATGACTCTCCCCGTTTTTTTATGCATACTTTCCTGGAGCGTCTTCGTGGGAAAGGAATCACGACTCCCCAGTCGTATGGCTTTGCCGAATTGCCTCGTGATAGTGTGAATGTAGAACGGATGGCTTGCTGGAATACTCCCGTGCAGAAAGTGCTGAACCAGTTGATGAAAGAGAGTGATAATCTCAATGCGGAAGCATTGCTCTGTCGCTTAGGGGCGCAGGCTACGGGAAAGAAGCAGGTAGCTGCCGAAGATGGTATTGTCGAGATTATGAAATTGATCCGTCGGCTGGGGCATGACCCGAAAGACTATAAGATTGCCGACGGTTGCGGACTGTCCAATTATAATTACCTCTCTCCTGCCCTGCTGGTGGACTTTCTGAAATATGCGTACTCGCAAACAGAGGTGTTTCAGATGTTATATAAATCTCTTCCCGTTGGCGGGGTGGACGGAACATTGAAATTCCGGATGAAAGGTACTCCTGCCTTCCGGAATGTTCATGCCAAAACAGGCTCGTTTACGGCAATAAATGCGCTTGCGGGCTATCTGAAGATGAAAAACGGACATGAAGTGGCATTTGCCATTATGAACCAGAATGTGCTTTCGGCGGCTAAGGCACGGGCATTTCAGGATAAGGTGTGTGAGGTGATTATTGGGAAATAGATGGTGTCATAATACTCAAATTGAAAGACTTACCCCTGCTAAAGCTCTGTGCAACAGAAGCACTTTCCTAAAGAAAAGTGTTTTGACACCCCAAAACAACCCAAGTGGAATTTCGTTGTTGAATCCGATTTCTATGTTGTCAAAGGCTAAGTATCTACTCTCCATGGAGGGCTTATTGATTCTTCTATAACTTATTGATTTTTCTATAAAAAGATAATTGCATTCTCTAATAAGCAAAAATCGTTGGATTTTGTTTACCAGAGAATACAATTATACTTGTTTAGAATCGAATATTGTAAATCCTATATTCTATATTACTTGGCGTATTCAGCCCAATTGGTATTCTTCATATCGCCACTTTTAGCCAACTCTGCGTGCATACCAAGTGCAGCCTGAATAGCGTGTGGAGTCTGCGCGCGGTTGCCGGCCAGTTTGAGGTAATCCCAAAGAAGCTCTTTGTAGTCAGGATGAGCACAGTTTTCGATGATGGCTTGTGCACGTTCTTTCGGACTCTTGCCACGAAGATCGGCAACACCTTGCTCGGTGATAACGATATTGACATCGTGCTCCGTGTGGTCGTGGTGGGATACCATCGGTACGATTGCACTGATCTTACCTTCCTTAGCCACAGACGGGCAAGTGAAGATAGAGATGTAAGCGTTGCGGGTAAAGTCTCCTGAACCACCGATACCGTTCATCATTTTTGTTCCGCCGATATGGGTAGAGTTTACGTTGCCGTACAGGTCGACTTCGATGGCTGTATTGATAGAAATGATACCGAGACGGCGTACTATTTCCGGGCTGTTTGAGATTTCCGACGGACGAAGAACCAATTTATCGCGGAAGAAATCCATATCGTTGTAAATGCCTTCCAGACAGTCGTTTGTTACAGTCAGTGAGCAGGCGCTACCAAATTTGATACGTCCTTCGCGAATCAGTCCGATCACGGAGTTTTGTATTACCTCTGTGTACATTTCGAATGGAGGAATCGTTTTATCACGTCCCAATGCACCGAGTACGGCGTTGGCGATGTTTCCTACACCCGATTGCAGGGGTAAGAAAGTAGACGGGATGATACCACGTTTCATGTCGGCAGCGAGGAAGTCGGCAACATTCTGTCCGATTTTGTCGGTCAACGGATCGGCAGCGGCGAAAGAACGGGCTTCGTCCGGCCAGTTGGTTTCTACTACGCCAATAATCTTTTTCGGGTCTACCTGAACGTAAGGGAGCCCGATACGGTCACTCGGTTTATAGATAGGAATCTCGCGGCGGTAAGGAGGATCGAGCGGTTCGTATACGTCGTGCATACCCATGCCGGATTTGCTGTGTGCGCTGTTCAACTCCACGATGATCTGGTCGGCCAGACGGCAGATCGTCGGGGAAATACCACCGGCGGCAGTCAGATAAATTTTTCCGTCGGGAGTCACTTCGCAGGCTTCGATGATGGCTACGTTCACTTTGCCCATGAATCCGTAGCGCACTTCCTGTGCCATTTGTGAGAGGTGTATGTCGTTGTAGGCAATCTCTCCGTTGTTCACAGCTTTGCGGAAATCAGCGTTGGTAGTATAAGGGGCGCGGTAGCGGATGGCTTTGGCACGTGACAGTACGCCGTCGCAGGACTCTCCTGTCGATGCACCTGTGAAAATTCCTACTTGAAACGGGTTTCCTTTCGCATGTTCTGCTTCAGCAATTTTTGCGAGTTCGGCTGTTACAGCCTTGGCCGTTCCGGCGGGAGTAAATCCGCTTAGGCCGATGTTGTAGCCATGTTTAATCAGGCTTGCAGCTTCCGCTGCCGAAATACGATTGAGTGACATAAATAGTAAATTTCGTGTTAAAATACAGTTGATATTTAATAAGTTAATAATTCTATTCGCTTTTCGGATAAGATATCAGGCGCGGGTTACACGGGTTTCATGGTTTCCGGAAAAGTTGGATTGCATAGAGCGACAGCGTAATCCGTGCTTGATATGTCTTTATAATTTCAATTTCCCTCAATATTTCCGTTGAAGTATTTCTCCCCAGATAATGGCTCGGCGAGCTTCTTCTGCCGAATGAATCGTAAAATCTTCTTTATTGTCGGGTGAGTCGTGGGGAGTGTTGTAATGAGCACCTTGCCGGCTGTTCCGTTCATCTTGTGCAGCGCTGTTTGCAAGAGATGCAGCCACGGATACTTCTTCTTTTTTCTTTTTTTGTTTCGAAGTTTGCTGTTTGGAAAATTGTTTGGAAGCCGGTTGTTCGCGAGGAATCGGCCGGAGCAGTTCGTCCAGGGATTTGGGGCTGCCCCATGCTTCGGGTATGGGAACGGCATCGGGGTTTACTTCAACCGGAGATGGCATTGGGGGAACGGGGTGCTTGGCTTTAGCCTTTTTTGCCTTGCTGTTTTTATTCACCTCTTTGAATATTCCCACAAGAATGACGCCTGCTATCAAGAGAAATTTCAAAAAATCTTCCATTGTGCTTCACATCTAAATAGTTATCCGCCAAAGGTAGGCATTTTATCTGGTTTGAACTAACATTTGGGCATGAAAAAAGGGCAGCTTCACAGCTCCCCTTAATTTTTTTAACCTAAACCTTAACTATGAAAAAATCTAATGTTTCTTTCATTGCACAAATGTGAAAAATAAATTTAAATTTGCCAAGTATATGGATGGAAAATGTTTATCCTCTTAACATAAATTACAAATTTGCTTGCCAAATCATCAATTTTTGCGTTATTTCTGTGTCAATTAACCACTTATTGAAAGTGAAGCCGTATCTTTGCATCCGAATTTTTAAACTAAGATTTGAGTATGAACGAATTAACGGGAGCGGACTTTAAATCCGCAACTGAAATGACTGATGACAACAAGAAGTTGTTTATCGAAACATACGGCTGCCAGATGAATGTGGCCGACAGTGAGGTGATTGCATCGGTGATGCAAATGGCGGGTTATTCCGTAGCTGAAACGCTGGAAGAGGCTGACGCTGTGTTTATGAACACTTGCTCCATCCGCGACAATGCGGAGCAGAAGATCCTGAACCGCCTGGAGTTTTTCCACTCGCTGAAGAAAAAGAAAAAGCGCCTGATTGTGGGTGTACTGGGTTGTATGGCCGAACGGGTAAAGGATGATCTGATAACGAATCATCATGTCGACCTGGTAGTCGGTCCGGATGCTTACCTGACGTTGCCCGATTTGATTGCTGCCGTAGAGACTGGCGAGAAAGCAATCAATGTGGAGCTTTCTACTACCGAAACTTATCGGGATGTGATTCCGTCGCGTATCTGTGGCAATCATATTTCCGGCTTTGTGTCCATCATGCGTGGTTGTAACAATTTCTGCACTTATTGCATCGTTCCCTATACTCGCGGACGTGAGCGTAGCCGTGACGTGGAAAGCATCCTCAATGAAGTGGCAGACTTGGTGGCAAAAGGTTATAAAGAAGTCACCCTGTTGGGGCAAAATGTCAACTCATACCGTTTTGAGAGACCGACAGGAGAAGTGGTTACCTTCCCGATGTTGCTCCGAACAGTGGCCGAAGCCGCTCCGGGGGTACGTATTCGTTTCACGACTTCCCATCCGAAGGATATGAGTGACGAAACGTTGGAGGTGATTGCACAAGTGCCGAATGTATGTAAACATATTCATCTGCCTGTGCAGAGCGGTAGTTCCCGCATCCTGAAACTGATGAATCGTAAGTATACCCGTGAATGGTATCTGGACCGGGTGGCAGCTATCAAACGCATCATCCCCGATTGCGGACTGACTACCGATATTTTCTCCGGTTTTCATTCTGAAACGGAAGAAGATCATGCCATGTCGCTTTCGCTGATGGAAGCGTGTGGGTACGATGCTGCTTTCATGTTTAAATATTCCGAGCGTCCGGGAACGTATGCTTCCAAACATCTTGAAGATAATGTGCCCGAAGAGGTGAAAGTCCGCCGCTTGAATGAGATTATCGCTTTACAGAACCGTCTGTCTGCCGAATCCAACCAGCGTTGCATCGGAAAGACGTATGAAGTGCTTGTGGAAGGTGTTTCCAAGCGTTCGCGCGATCAACTGTTCGGCCGTACGGAACAAAACCGTGTAGTGGTGTTCGACAGAGGTACGCATCGTGTCGGTGATTTCGTCAATGTGCGTATCACGGAGGCTAGTTCGGCTACGCTGAAAGGGGAAGAAATCTGATTTCACCACAGAGGACGCAGAGGACACAGAGGTCTTATTCTCATAGTCGTGGCTGTCTTGTAGTTGTGACTGCCTGTACGGTATGTGGTAACTGCGCTTATACAACACATCCTGTGGAGGCTTTGAGGATTAATATAAAAAATCAGTGTTCCTCTGTGTCCTCTGCGTCCTCGGTGGTGAAACTTACATCATCATGTGTCTCCTGATGGAGAACTTCACAATCGCCATTGCGTTGATGGACGCGAATGGAATATCCATCGGTTCGTGGTGTGTGTTGTAACTTACCAGTTTGAGATGACCTTCTTTCTCCGAACGGTTTACGTATTTTACTGCCAGATACTCGTCTCCGTCAATCATAAACGACACCAGGTATATTTCCCCGTAAATGACATTATCGAAACTGCTGATTTCCTTATATCCGATAATGTCTCCCGATTTCAATATAGGGTACATGCTGTCTCCGTTGAC
>NZ_QTLK01000023.1:1637-109872 GCF_003602705.1 Bacteroides sp. AM16-13 | reverse complement strand
AAATATATAATTGTAAGGCTTTCAGCCTAACTGCAAAATTCTCATTTAACTGCTAAATTCCCATTTAATTAAGAACTGTACTGAAATGAATGAAACCTTGCTTTCTAACTGCTGATTACTCATTATTTCTTTATCCGTACGTTTACTGTTTGGGTAGCGTCACCGAGAAATATGGATTGGGCGTATGTTGTTCGAAGATGATAGCTTTCATCTTTTCTACAACGTCCAGATGTTGGAGTGCTATATCAGTATCTTCGTGAATGTCCGTTTTTAAGTTGTAGAGGAACGGTGTTCCTTTTTTTACCACCATCTTCCAATCGTCCATGCGTACGGCAATCTGGTCTGTTTCATCAAATTCCCAATACAGGAAATCATGTTTCTTTTGCTTTTTCTTACCCAGCAGTGTGGGTGCAAAAGAAATTCCATCGAAATAATCGACTTCTTTTTCTTTATTGCGATATTTCTTTTCGTAGTCCTTGATGCCGATCACTTCGCAGAATGTAGGCATTAAATCATAAAAAGCACAGATATGATTGTTCACTTTACCTGCCGGTATGTGCCCCGGCCAACGCGCGATAAACGGAATACGTATTCCTCCTTCATGACACTGGCGCTTTAATCCACGCAGTTTTCCGTCTCTGCCGAAGAAAGTAGGATCGGCTCCACCTTCTTCGTGAGGGCCGTTGTCACTGGAGAAAATAACCAATGTGTTTTCGTCCAGCCCTTTTTCTTTCAGCTTTTTCAGGACTTCACCCACGTAATAATCCAGCCGGGTAATCATTCCTGCAAATTGAGCATGGGTGTGCGTAATAGCATTGTATCGTGAGCCTTCGCTTCCTTTAAACTCTTTGTCCGGGTTGAATTTGGCTTTGTATTCATTCAGGATGGAATCTTCCGGTTGAACGAGTTCCGCATGAGGTAAGGTGTAAGTCAATATGCCGAAAAACGGTTGTTTGTCGTCTTGTTGGTCCAGCCACTCCAATGCTTTCTGATGAATCATGTCGGCCGAGTATTGCGGACGTTTCTGGTAGTCGGGACCATACATCGGATATTTGATGTTTTCATCCATCACCACCCGCACCACTCCGGTGTCGCCCAACGCTTTACTATAACGGTTCAGGAAATTGGGATAGTAGAGATGAGCCTGAAATTGACAGATGTAACCGTAGTATTCATCTATTCCCCGTTTGTCGGGAGTAGAACGCGAGCCTTCATATCCTCCCGCCCATTTGCCGAACATACCCGTGGTATAGCCATTGTCTTTCATTATTTCCGGTAAGATTACATGGTCGGAATCATAAGGGTGTTGTCCTACTATCGAATATTCTTGGTTTTGCCCATACAACACGATCGGTACATTTTTCCAGTATTCTTTGTTGCCTCGCACCTCGCAGTGGCCTGAATGTTGCCCTGTCATGAATGAAGCTCTGGAAGGCGCGCTGACGGGACTGCCGGCGTATGCCTGTGTAAAACGCATACCTTCATTCGCCATCGTGTCTATATGAGGGGTGCGGATAAATGGTTGACCGTAACAGCCTAAATCTCCATATCCCATGTCATCGCAGAGAATGAAAAGAATATTGGGTGGAGTATTTGATTGGGGCGGTGTAGTGTTTTCCGGTGCTTTGTTAGTGGCTGTTGCAGCGCAGGCAACAGTGGACATAAGGGTTAGAATGAAAGGTTGTTTCATTGTTTTTTGGGGTTAAGTGTGTTATTATTAGTAGAAAAAGATGTGTCCGTTCTTTGCCGGATACATCTTTTTCATCATCTGTTTAACTTAATTCAATGATTTCTTCATTGCAGTTCGTCAGCTTTTCTATTCCTTCATTGGTTACTACCCAAGAGTTTTCAATACCTACGGGGCCTACACTCGGAATAACGATTTTCGGTTCGAGGGCAAAGACCATGCCCGGTTCTAATTGTTGTTTCATGCGGGGAGCCAATACCGGAGCTTCATTAATTTCGAGTCCGATACCGTGGCCGATAAACTTGGCTTGTTGCCCTGTTCCCATAAATTTGTCGGCAAATCCGGCTTCTTTGGCTATTTCGACAGCTATGTCGTAAAGCACTTCACAAGCAATGCCCGGTTTGGCGATGGAAGCTATCTTTGTTTGGATATCCAAACAAACCTGATGGGCGGTGTAAGCCTCTTCGGGCAGCTTTCCTATTGAGAATACGCGGCTCATATCGTTCATGTAGCCGTTGAAGTTACCTCCCAAGTCCACCATAACGCTCTGACCTTCCTTTAGCGGGGTTTTATTTGCTCCTCCCGGCAAAGCAGGATCAAGTCCCTGTCCACCTAAAGCAAAATCATAAGGCGAGGGGTATCCGGCATTGTCTCCGGTCAGTACGCTACCCATGAATATTTCCATGCTGCGTCCGAATACCCGGAAAATTCCGAGGCAACCTTGCAGACGCATCAGGCGTTCTATTTCAATGGAAAACTCAATGTCCGTCATACCGGGGCGATATACGCTTGGAATCTGCTCGTATGCCTTGGCGTGGGCAATGCCCGAACGGCGGAACATCTCAATTTCTACAGGTGTTTTTACGCTGCGTGCCTGACGAATCAACGGGGTGCCATTTACAACTTCTGCTTCCGGAAACAGGCTGGCCAGACGGCAATATTCCGTATAAGGGAGTTCGTCACCTTCTAACATCAGTTTGGTTGGCATCGGCAATCCTTGTTCTTTCAACAGGTCAACGATTTGTTCCGGTTTGCGAATCGAGAACGAATGTTCTCCTGTGATATTATTAGGGCGTTTGAAAAATAATAGTGCAGGCGAATGAAGGGGGAGGTAAAGATAGCCACTGACTACACAGCCATACGTGTAAATTAAATTTGCATTACAAGTGATAAGTGCGGCGTCAATGCCCTGTGACACCATCAGACTGCGAATCTTGTCACGGCGAAATTTCAATTCGGGTTGTAGCATTTTTTATTTATTACATGATTATTAATTACAAAACTATCAATGGTAAATTATTAGTTGTGAGTTATTTATCTGATATAACAAATTCACAAACCATTATTTAACCTATCATGCCACAAAGATAATTAATTCCAGCGAAAATAATGTTAATCTCAAAAAAATAGCGCTACCCGCGTCCTGTCACAGGAGGCGAGCAGCGCAAACCACAAATACAAATACAACTAAACAAAGTCTTCTAAATAACGCCTTGTCCCATCATTGCGTGAGCTACTTTCATAAATCCGGCAATGTTGGCACCCTTCACATAATTAATGTATCCGTCGGGTTCCGTACCGTACTTCACGCATTGTGCATGGATGCCGTGCATGATTGCATGGAGCTTTTCGTCCACTTCGGCAGCACTCCAGCTTAGGTGCATTGCGTTTTGAGACATTTCCAAACCGGAAGTGGCAACACCGCCTGCGTTGACCGCTTTACCCGGAGCATACATTATCTTATGTTCAATAAAGAGGTCGATTGCTTCGGGAGTACATCCCATGTTGGAAATTTCTCCGACGCAAAGTACGTCATTTTTTATGAGATTTTGAGCATCTTCTCCATTTAATTCATTCTGGGTAGCACAAGGAAGCGCGATGTCTGCTTTCACTTCCCATGGGCGCTTGCCTTCTACAAAGGTAGCATTCGGATACTGTTCTGCATAAGGTGCAACAATGTCATTACCCGACGAACGAAGTTCGAGCATATAGTCTATCTTTTCGCCGCTGATACCATCCGGATCGTAGATATATCCGTCCGGACCGGAAATTGTAATCACTTTGGCACCCAGTTCGGTAGCTTTGGTAGCTGCTCCCCATGCAACGTTGCCGAAACCGGAAATAGCGACTGTCTTACCTTTTATATCAATGCCTTTCGCTTGTAGCATCTGATTTACAAAATACAGACCACCGAAACCGGTAGCTTCCGGGCGAATCAACGAGCCTCCGAATTCTAATCCCTTGCCGGTGAATGTGCCTGTAAATTCGCGAGTCAGTTTCTTATACATACCGAACATATAACCTACTTCACGTCCGCCTACGCCGATATCACCGGCTGGTACATCCATATCCGGTCCGAGGTGGCGCCACAGCTCCAACATAAAGGCTTGGCAGAAACGCATAATTTCAGCATCACTCTTACCGCGCGGAGAGAAATCGGAACCACCTTTTCCACCACCCATAGGCAGCGTGGTCAGTGCATTTTTGAATGTCTGTTCGAAACCGAGGAATTTCAGAATGGAAAGATTGACGGAAGCATGGAAACGGATACCGCCTTTATAAGGACCGATCGCATTATTGAATTGTACACGATAACCGAGGTTGGTCTGCACCTCGCCTTTGTCGTCCACCCACGTCACACGGAAAGTGAAGATACGGTCGGGTTCTACCAATCTTTCTATGATTTTAGCTTTTTCAAATTCAGGATGTTGATTGTATATATCTTCGATAGAAAGAAGAACTTCCTTCACTGCTTGAAGATATTCAGATTCACCGGGATGCTTAGCCTCCAAAGAGGACATGATTTTCTGGATGTTCATGATACTATATTTTAAAAGGTTAATTCTGATAAAATGTCAACTAACTCACTGCAAATATAGGAAAATTTTTCAAAGTTGCTTGTTTTAATGCGGATATTTTGATTAAATAATGATAAAATGTCAATTTCTTCTGCTGAAAAACACAAAGCCCCGCAGCCTGTAATATAAAATACAGGTTACGGGGCTTGTATGTGTTTATAAATAGGAAGTGCCGCTTTAGAATTTTGGTTTCATTCCTAGATTATACATGATGAATCCGTAAATATCAGCTTGTTCTTCCAGTACTTTAGCCATTGGTTTGCCTGCGCCATGTCCGGCTTTGCTGTCAATACGGATCAGTGTCGGATTCGTACCGTCGTTGTCGGCTTGCAGGGTAGCGGCAAACTTGAATGAGTGGGCAGGGACTACACGGTCGTCATGGTCAGCGGTAGTGACCAGTGTTGCCGGATATTTCGTGCCTGGTTTCAGGTTGTGCAGTGGAGAGTAGCCTTTGAGGTATTCAAACATCTCTTTGCTGTCTTCGCTTGTGCCGTAATCGCTTGCCCAGTTCCAGCCGATAGTGAATTTATGGTAGCGGAGCATATCCATCACACCTACTTGCGGGATCGCTACACGGAACAGGTCGGGACGCTGTGTCATGCAGGCACCTACCAACAGACCACCGTTGGAACCTCCTACAATGGCGATTTTATCTTTATTCGTATATTTCTGGTCGATCAGATATTCGGCAGCAGAGATGAAGTCGTCGAATACGTTCTGTTTCTGCATTTTAGTTCCGGCTACGTGCCAGTCTTCACCGTATTCACTACCACCGCGCAGGTTTACTTGTGCGTAGATACCCCCATTTTCGAGGAATGGAATGCGTGTGGCGCTGAAGCCCGGGTTGAGGCTGATACCGAAGCCACCGTATCCGTAGAGGAATACAGGGTTTTTGCCGTCTTTCTTCAAATCTTTCTTATAAGTAAGGAACATCGGAATTTTTACGCCGTCTTTGCTGGCGAAGAATACTTGTTCGGTCACAAAATCGTCCGAGTTGAATTGTACTTTCGGGGCACGATATAGTTCGTAGGTATTCTGATCCATGTCGTATTTGTAGGTAGCACCCGGTATGGTGAATGAAGTGAATCCGAAGAAACATTCTTTGTCGTCTTTGTTGCCGCTAAAGCCTACGGAACCGAGTGACGGCAGTTGGATTTCCTGGATTTGTTTGCCGTCGAGACCGTAAACGTATGCGTGGTTCGAGGCATCTTTGTCATAAGTAAGGAACAGTTTGCCACCGATCACTTCCGCATTTGAAAGAACAGCTTCCGATTCGGGTACGAGCTCTTTCCAGTCTTCCAGCTTCGGACGGTTGATGTCGGCTACCATGATCCGGTTTTTCGGTGCACCGTAGTTGGTATAAATATAAATCTGGTCGCCGATAACTTCGATTGGGTAATATTGGTAGTCGAGGTCTGTAGTCAGCTGGATGAAGGGTGAATTCGGCTTTTTCAAATCCCGTATAAACAGGTTGTTACCTCTTCCGGCGCCGGATTCCGTTAGGAAGAGAATCCGTTCGTCTTCACTGGTGCTCGATGTATAGAAACGTTTCGGATAAGCAGGATTCTGATAAATCAGTTTATCTTTTGACTGTGGCTCACCGATTTTGTGATAATAGATTTTGTGATTCTCGTTCACGTTGGAGAACTCTTTTCCTTTGGATGGTGCATCATAGGCACTGTAGTAGAAACCGTCTCCCTGCCAGGCAGCACCGGTGAACTTGGCCCATTCGATGTGGTCTTCCAGCAGTTTTCCGCTTTCGGTATCCATTACATAAATTTCAGACCAGTCCGAACCGCTGCGTGAAATACTGTAAGCGGTGTACTTGCCGTCGTTTGAGAAATAAAGACCGGTCAGTGCTACTGTTCCGTCGTCCGATAGTTTGTTCGGATCGAGGAAAACACGCGGTTCGCCGTCCAATGAGTCCTGCACATAGAATACACTCTGGTTCTGCAGACCGTCATTTTTACTGAAATAATACTTTCCATGTTTCTTGATCGGGGCACTGATTTTCTCGTAATCGGCCAGTGTCGTCAATCGTTTCAGAAGGTTTTCGCGGAACGGGATCTGGCTAAGATACTCATTCGTTACTTTGTTTTGTGCTTCTACCCAGGCAGTAGTGGCTGCACTGGTGTCATTTTCCAACCATCTGTAAGGGTCGGGAACTTGTGTGCCGAAGTACACATCTACAGTGTCTACCTTTGCCGTCTCGGGGTAGACCAGCTTTTTTTGTTGGGGAGCGCATGACATCACCATGATTCCACTCATTAATAAAGTTGCTTTTTTCATGTGAATAAAAAGTCTTTTTGAATAAACTTAAAGTTACAAATCTACAAAATAATAAGAGATAAACAAGTAAACTTTATAAAGAAGATGATGGAAAATGAGATTTAAAGAATTAACTTTGCAAAAGTAATCATCAAGTATAAAGGACTATGGGTAATTTTATTACGAGTATCAAGGTTAATCATATTTTTCATTTGGAGAACTTTTGTATACCAATCTCTGAAAATGAAAAAAAACATCTGATTATTACGGGAAAGAACGGAAGTGGTAAGACTATTTTGTTGAATGCAATTGTGGAGCATTTAAGCAAGGTTTGCAATGATAAGACATTGAGCTTTTTAGATTATGAGAAACATTTAGAGTCTTGCCGAACACGGTTACAGCAATATAAAGTTGTAGGTGATTCACAGAAAATAATATCTAACCAAGATAGTATTGAATTATATAAAACTTGGATTGAAGAAGTTTATGGAAAAGTAGAACTTTCATTCCATGATATATACTCTATACCTAAGGATTTTTTAAGTCAGGACTTTATTATAGCCTACTATGCTGATGAACGTAAGTCTCTTTTTGTAGAACCTAAGAATCCTGTTAAGCCGGATTTGAAGATGAAGACTGATCTGAAACATAATAAAGTAGATCAGTTCTTGAATTTTATGGTTGACTGTAAAGTGCAAGAGGCTTTAGCTCGTAATGAAGGAAAAACAGAGGATGCTGATTATATTCGTCAATGGTTTGTCGGCTTCCGAAATATTCTTCGTCAGATATTTGATGATACAACCTTAGAACTTGATTTCAATTATAAAGATTACTCTTTCCTCATTCAAACACGCGGAAAGTCGTTTAAATTCACCGAACTATCAGCAGGGTATTCGGCTGCATTAGACATTGTAGCCGATTTAATTTTAAAAATGCAATCACAGAATAATGTGGTCCGTGCATACGAGAAAGAAGGAATTGTGTTGATTGATGAAATAGAAACGCATCTTCATTTGGAACTACAACGAGTGATTTTGCCGATATTGACTACTATTTTTCCTAATATACAGTTTGTTGTCACTACTCATTCCCCTTTTATTCTTAATTCTTTAGAGAATGCTGTTGCTTTTGATTTGGAGCATCGTGAACCAATTGAAGATTTAACGGATTATTCTTATGAAGCATTAGCAGAAGGTTACTTTGGTGTTCGTACAGACTCCAGTGAGATTCAAATGCGTTTACAACGGATGGAAGAATTGATTCGTTCCGATCGGCTTTCTATTTCGGATAAAAGTGAGTTGGAAATGTATCTGCAGGATTTTGATAAGATTCCAGAAGCAGTTGCTCCTGCTATTAAAGCTAAATATTATGATCTGAAAAGAGAGTGGCAAAATAAGAATTAATTAAGATGATTAGAATTTGTAAAAATGCAGATAAGCCACAAACTTTAGATAAGAGTTATAATACGGACGAGGTCTGCAAACAATTACTGATGGATCAGAATGATAAATGTTATCTATGCGAACGGCGTTTGACAACTGATTATCAAGTAGAGCATTTTAAATCGCAAGCCAATAATGGAGACTTGAAACAAACATGGGAAAACTTATTTGTAGCTTGTGGATACTGTAACAATAAAAAGTCGAATAAGTATGATGATATCTTAGATCCGACTCAATATGATATCGAAACTATAATAGAACATTCAAATGATTTTGTTAATCAGAAAGCAATATTTGATAGTGATAATAGAACTTCTGAAGTACTTTCAACGATAAAGTTATTGAATTTATTATTTAATGGAAAACTATCTTATAGGAATTGTCGTGAGCAACGATTTTATGATGAATTTATTCAAAAAATGAATTTCTTTTCTTATGTTGTTGATGAATATATGTCAGGTAAGAAAGAATATTATTATCCGGTTATAAAAGAACAGTTGGATATTCGTAGTGAATATTTGGGATTTAAATATGCAATTATTCATAGTAACGATTTGCTGAAACATGATTTTGGAGATATGACGATTTGGAATAAGAAAGGAGAATGACTTTATGCTTAGTAAATATAAATTAAACCAGCTTTACTTCAAAGATACACAGTTCGCCAACCTGATGACAAGGCGAATTTTTAACGTGTTGTTAATCGCCAACCCTTATGACGCTTTTATGCTGGAAGATGACGGGCGCATTGATGAGAAGATTTTCAATGAATACACCTCTTTATCTTTGCGTTATCCACCTCGTTTCTCGCAGGTATCCACAGAGGAGGAGGCATTGGCGCAGTTGGAAAATATGTCGTTCGACCTGGTGATTTGTATGCCGAGCACGGGGGATAATGACAGTTTCGACATCGGTCGCCATATCAAAGAGAAATATGAGCATATTCCTATCGTGATCCTGACTCCTTTCAGCCATGGTATTACCAAACGGATTATCAATGAAGATTTGAGTGCGTTTGAATATGTGTTCTGTTGGTTGGGCAATACCGACCTGTTGGTGTCTATTATCAAATTGATAGAGGACAAGATGAATCTGGAACACGATGTGCAGGAAGTCGGTGTGCAGTTGATTCTTTTGGTGGAGGATGGTATTCGTTTCTATTCTTCTATTTTGCCGAATCTGTATAAGTTCGTGTTGAAGCAGAGTCAGGAGTTCTCTACTGAAGCCTTGAATGCGCACCAGCGTACACTTCGTATGCGTGGGCGGCCTAAGATTGTACTGGCACGTACGTATCAGGAGGCGATGGAAATTTATCATAAGTATCAGAATAATATATTAGGAGTAATCACCGATGTCCGTTTCCCGAAAGTGGAGCGGGGGGAGAAAGACGGTCTGGCAGGTATCAAGCTGTGTGCCGAGATACGCAAGAACGATCCGTTTGTTCCGTTGATTATCCAGTCGTCCGAATCGGAAAATTCGTCTTATGCCGCTAAGTACGGTGCCAGCTTTATTGATAAGAATTCAAAAAAGATGGATGTCGATTTGCGTCGTATCGTTTCCGATAATTTTGGTTTTGGCGATTTTATATTCCGTAACCCGGATACCGGGGAAGAGATTGCCCGTGTCCGGAATCTGAAAGAATTGCAAAACATTCTTTTTGCCGTGCCTGCGGAGTCTTTCTTATATCATATCAGCCGGAATCACGTGTCGCGTTGGTTCTATTCTCGTGCTATGTTCCCGGTAGCCGAGTTCTTGAAACCGATTACCTGGAATAGTCTTCAGGATGTGGATGCTCACCGGAAAATCATCTTTGAAGCCATTGTGAAGTATCGTAAGATGAAGAATCAGGGAGTTGTGGCTGTCTTTAAGCGCGACCGGTTCGACCGTTATTCTAACTTTGCCCGTATCGGAGATGGTTCTTTGGGTGGAAAAGGGCGTGGACTGGCTTTTATTGATAATATGGTGAAGCGTCATCCGGAGTTTGACGAGTTTGAGAATGCGCGTGTCGCCATTCCTAAAACGGTAGTGCTCTGTACGGATGTGTTTGATGAATTTATGGATACCAATAATTTGTATCAGATTGCATTGTCGAATGCGGATGATGATACGATTCTGAAATACTTCCTGAAGGCCAAGTTGCCGGACAGGCTGGTGGAGGACTTCTTTACTTTCTTTGATGTGGTGAAATCTCCGATTGCCATCCGTTCCTCTTCTTTATTGGAAGACTCTCATTATCAGCCGTTCGCCGGAATTTATAGTACATATATGATTCCCTATCTGGATGACCGGTATGAGATGTTGCGTATGCTTTCGGATGCTATTAAAGGGGTGTATGCTTCGGTTTATTTCCGTGACAGCAAAGCGTATATGCAGGCCACTTCGAATGTAATCGATCAGGAAAAGATGGCTGTTATCTTGCAGGAGGTAGTTGGTAATCAATATGGCGACCGTTATTATCCGTCTATGTCCGGTGTGGCCCGTTCGCTGAATTATTATCCGTTGGGGGATGAAAAAGCAGAAGAAGGAACGGTTAATCTGGCTTTGGGATTGGGAAAATATATTGTAGACGGTGGTATGACCCTTCGTTTTTCTCCTTATCATCCTAACCAGGTGTTGCAAACCAGCGAAATGGAAATCGCCCTGAAAGAGACCCAGACCCGTTTTTATGCTTTGGATTTGAAAAATGCCGGGCATGATTTTTCTATCGACGATGGTTTCAATTTATTGAAACTCCATGTTAAAGAGGCGGAAAATGATGGTGCCTTGCGTTATATCGCTTCTACGTATGACCCGTATGACCAGATTATCCGGGATGGTTTATATCCCGGAGGTCGAAAGGTGATTACTTTTGCCAATATCCTGCAACATGATGTATTCCCGTTGGCTCGTATTCTGCAATTAGTCTTGAAATATGGTGAACAGGAGATGCGCCGTCCGGTTGAAATTGAATTTGCGGCTACGATGAGTCGTGAACATGATAAATCCGGAACTTTCTATCTGTTACAAATACGTCCTATCGTAGACAGTAAAGAAATGCTGGACGAGGATTTGAACGAGATACCGGATGAAGATGTGATTCTCCGCTCATATAATTCGTTGGGACATGGCATTATGAATGAAATTTATGATGTGGTTTATGTGAAGACCGATAATTATAGTGCCTCCAACAATCAGGCAATTGCTTGGGAGATAGAAAAGATCAACCAACAATTCTTGAATGAAGGAAAGAATTATGTGCTTGTCGGTCCGGGGCGTTGGGGAAGCAGCGATACTTGGCTCGGCATCCCTGTGAAGTGGCCGCATATCTCGGCTGCCCGTGTGATTGTGGAAGCCGGACTGACCAATTATCGGGTAGATCCCAGTCAAGGGACACATTTCTTTCAGAATCTGACTTCTTTTGGGGTAGGATATTTCACTATCAACGCCTTTATGAATGATGGGGTTTATAATCAGGATTTCCTCAATGCGCAACCGGTAGTGGAGGAAACGAAATATCTTCGTCATGTTCGCTTTGAAAAGCCGATGATGGTCAAGATGGATGGAAAGAAAAAGCTGGGTGTGGTTTTGATGCCGGACGCCGGTAGGTAAAACTATTTATTATGGATTGTCTGGCAAAAAATGAATGTATTTTTGACAGATTTGTTTATGGGAGTCTTGAAAAAACATGAATGGATTGGAGGCGACTAATTCTTACTTGCTGCTTTTTGTCTCTTTTTAAATGGAGAATCTTAAAAAAAGAACAGAAATAAGAGAAATAAGCCTTGCATTACGTCTGTAATATTTGTTAATTTGCGATGTCTTTTGAAAAGAGAGAAAGGAACTTTTTCCTTTATTTGGGTAGAAATATTAATTTTAAAAAGAAGGTTATGAAAAGAATTTCGTTTTTTTTATTTGCGATGCTGATCAGCTCAATGAGTTTGTTTACGTCTTGTGGTGACGACGACGATGATGATACTACTGCTTCCGGAATGGTGGCCGGCACGTATGATGGTACTTTAGTCGTTAGTTTAGAAGGACAGCAAGTGGGTAATGAATCCAAATCGTTGGCTTTGGTCAAAAATGGTGATAATGCGGTAGATGTAGTTATCAAGAATTTCAAGTTAAATGTAAATCTTGGAGAAGATGCAGTGATACCGGTGAGTTTGGGTGATTTGAAAGTGGAAAGATGTCTTTTGACACAGAAAGATGGAAAATACACTTTTAATGGTGCTACGGAATTGAAAGGGATAGAAGTGCCGTTGGCTCCAGGAATGAATTTACCTGTTGACTGTAAGGTTAATATCAAAGATGCAACGGTCAATGGCAAGAGTTTGAACTTGCCGATTGTTGTTGGTGTTAGTTCAAATGATACCGAACTTATGGATGTTGATGTTCAATATACCGGAACGAAACAGTAAAAGTTTCGATTGTTTCATTGGCAAAAATGAATCATTGGTAGATAGTGCTTGCATTGGTATTATAAAATAGACATATTACGCACACATAAATGTGGGAAAAGCGTGACGAATTAGCTGAAAATAGCGTTCGTTGCGCTTTGTTTTTTGGGGTGGTAAGCCATAGGATGACTATTTATATGAGAAATTTAAAATATATCTCATTTGGGGTAAAAAATAGGGAATGTGGCTTCCAAATCTTAAAAATAGAATATAAAATACGTAGAATTGACCTTGTGAAGGTAGAAATAAAATTGTTACTTTGCGGTCAATTTTTTATCGAAAAGAAGATTATTAACTAAAATGAAGATTATGAAGAAAAGTTTGTTGTATTTGTTTATGCTTATTTGTTCAGTTAGTCTGTTTACGGGATGTAGTGACGATGACGATAATGGTGGGGGAGACCTCGCGATGGCACTTCAAAGTTCAGTGGTAGGGACTTATGAAGGTGATTTGCGTGTAGTTCTTCCCGCACTTCAATTGGATAATACACAGAAACGAAAGATATTTGTGAAAGCTGATGGACAGGAGAATGTACAATTGGTTTTAAGAGACTTTAGTATCGAAGTGGCAGGCAATCCTGTAACAGTAGGTGATATTGATGTATCGGGCATTGTGTTGTCAGGTGATGTCAGCAATGTTCAGTTGGAAGAAAAGAAAGTGATAATTTCACATCCCGATTTGGGCGAACTGCCTGTGACTGTTTCAGGTAATGTGGCTTCTGGTAAAGCTAATTTGAGTATCCAAGTAGTATGGAATTCTATGGATATAGATGTAACGTTTGCTGGTGACCGCATTAGTACAGAGGTTGATGATAGTGATTATGCAAAATCTGTAGGTGCATGGTATGCTCGTATAGATTTGACTGCAATTGGCAATCTTCCTGAAAATTTTAAATTGACATATCCTACAGATGGTGTTGAATTCAATTATGTGGGATATAATAAGGTAAGTATTCCCAAATTTTATCTTTCTTTCCCAGGTGAAAAAAGTCCAACGAGAGATATTACAGTTGAAGAAATGCATATAGATAAGGATGCAGAGGGTAATCTTGTTTTGCTTGAAGTTTCTAAAACAATTGAAGATTCAAAAAAAGGTGATGTTGATATGAAAATGTCTGGAGTAATCAAAGATGGTGTTCTGACATTGAATATTGAACTGAAAGATGATACTTACAATGCTCAATATGTATTTGTAGGAGGTGTAAGACTGACGGGAAATGATATTGAAAGTATGACAGTGGCAGGTGAAGGTGTTTTTGTACAACCGGAATTTTCAGGAAACAATGCCACCTTTTTTGTGACTTCAGGCTGCACAAATCGTTCGTTTATTCCCACTTTCCAAATTTCCGAAGGAGCAACTATCAAGTTAGGAGGAGAAGACTTCGTAGCAGGTACCGCAGTAGATTTTACTCAAACACAAACTTTCGAGATTTATTCTCAGAAAGGTTCGAAACATACCTATAAGATTTCTGTACAAGAGTGGATTGAAACAACTTTTGCACACGATATGAATGAGTGGGAATTGAGAAACGAAACGACCTCTGAAGAAGATAAATTTCAAGAATTTTATGAACCAGCTGGTTGGGCTACCTCCAATGAAGGGTTGAGGTGGATTAAAATGATGTATGACAAATTATATGCTAAGGATGCTCCTTATTTGGTAACGGAAAGCGATGGCGCAGCTCGTTTGGAAACTGTAGATACAAAAGGTCAGCCTGGTTTTGGTGGTTTTATTCCTGCTATTCCTAAGGTGACTTCTGGATCCGTATTTAATGGTTCATTTGTAGTAAATATATCAAATACATTGAAAAGTACTCGTTTTGGAGAATCTTGTCGGAAAGAACCGAAAGCTTTTTCTGGAAAGTATAAATATCAAGCTGGAACAACATATTATTTGTGTGCGGATCCTGTAAAGGCAAACGAAGTTAAAGAAGATGCGTCTAAGACAGATGCTCCGGCTATCAATGCTGTATTATTTGAAGTAGATGCTTATGCATACGATTATCTGGATGGTACTAATCTGCTGACTTCCGATAAAATTGCAGCTATTGCTTCTGTGAAGGATGCGGGAAGTCATGAAAGCTATGTTGATTTCAATGTATCTTTTGAATGGAAAGAAGGTAAATCTTGGGATGCTTCTAAGAAGTATAAACTAGCTATAGTGTGCTCTTCAAGTAAAGATGGAGATAAATTCTCTGGTGCACCGGGCAGCGTATTGTATGTTGATGATTTAAAGGTGTCTTTCTAAAATGTATAGGCAGATATAAACAAATATTCCATATACGATTATTACCCCCACTACAAAAAATGTAGTGGGGGTAATTTGTTCAATATCCATTCTCATTGCTTTCACGTTATTTTAAGTTTATCCGATAAATCATGAGGGAGAATGTTGCATTTCATACATTTTGCCCTTATTAAAGTTGAACTGCTTTCATCTTTCTTTGGAAAAAATTGTTTATGAGTTTGTTACGGGTGAAAGCAAAGCTGAAAAACGGCTCAAAATTTGCTTTCATCGCTTTCACTGTCTCGTCCTTCAGGTGTAGAAACTACTGTAATGCTAAATGGGGAATTTTTATTTGGGGTAGGTACGACAGAAATTAAAACAATTTCTCAAATATAAAGCGGTGCTTTACTATAATGAAATGGCAGTTACAAGTAATGTAAATGAAATACGCTGATTTGCCGGACTTGTTATGACAAGTATTAATATTCAAGCCGACAACTATTAATACTTGAGCCGACAGGTATTAATTCTTATCCGATAAGTTGTTAATACCTGAAATGGTGGGTATATATATCTACCATGGTAGGTATATATGTCCACCGTGCTGGCTATATATGTCTACCAAATCGACAGGGGGAAAGCGGTGAAAGCAGATTTTGAGCCGTTTTTCAACTTTTCTTTCACTCATAACAACTTCATAAACAAACTGTTACAAAGAAAGGTGAAAGCGATGAAACTTGGTTTAAATGTATAGTGGTAGAATCCGGCAGATGGCAACAGAGTTTGCTGAGCAGAAAGGGAGAGCCGAAGGGACGGCAGTGGAGAAGGGTAAAGCGGAAGAACGTCGTATTATAGTCGGTCAGCTGAAACGAATAGGCATGTCCTTTGATGTTATCCGTGAGGTGACGGGGCTTTCCGATTCGAAAATCGATAAGCTGTAAAGAAATGATTTGGTATTATTGGTGGATTATAATTACACAAATATAAAACAGACGATGAATGGATCGTTTTTTATTGAGTTGTTTTTTATATAAATTAAAAAAAGGAGTATCTCCCAATAAAGAGATACGCCCTTTTTGATTTAGAATTTATTGAATTTCTCTACTTTCAAGCGTGACATTTACGGAAGTCTCTTTTTAGAACGCATATCCAAATCCGATATTCAAATAGATGGGGTACATTGCAAACGTGATGGTATCAAAGTCTTTTTTAAAGATATCGTTTAGTCCCCATGTCAGATCCGCATAGACATTAAGGTGTTTGAAAGCTTTCCACTCACCGCCTAATTGAGCTCCCCATTGAAATTTACGTAAGTTGTCGGAGAAATCATAAGTTGCAATACTTTCACCACTGAAGTCAACACGCTGACCTGTTTCATCAGGTGTGCGTAAATGTCCTTCATATACATGTCCGGAGAAGTTTCCTTCAGTCATGTAAGAAAAATAAGGACCAAGTGATATTTTCCAACGATCGCTTATCTTATAATTAGCTAATAAAGGGATGGTGAGATATGAATTTTTCACTTTTGTTTTTACGCCACCAGTCCAAAGACCTTGTAGCTCGCCACCATTAGTGTTGATGATCTTCATACCATAATTTTTTACGGTAGCTTCGGTTGTCATAGTTTTGTTTTCGAGACGTATACCCGCAGTCATTCCCCATTTCTTGTCATTACCGAACCACTTTGTAGCATTTCCTTCAATAGCGATAGCTATGTTTGGAGCATAGCTATCAATACTGCGTATCTCTTTAGGTAGGGGTAAAGGAGAAGTACCTCCAATGCTCAATCCGGCTTTGATACTATACTCCCATCCATGTAAATATGAGTAGATAAGAGCTTTGTTACGTTCGTTTTGGGCATATACCACATGTGAAAAAAGTATTGCGAGGAATACGATCCCTACTACTTTATTATATATTGTTTTCTTCATTATCTTATTAATTGATTGGGTTTATTATTAATTTGCTGGATATTCATTAGGGTTAGAAGTATGTTCAATTACCACTTTGTCTATATAAAGTGTACTGCCAACAGCTCCCTCAAATTTACCACCGTCTACACTGGAAGAGAATACGATGGCAAGTTTGTAGATGCCTTTCTCTAGCTTGTCAGAGTCAATAGATTTGCCATTCTTTGGTTCGAATTTAAAACTGAATTGTTTCCAATTATCTGTTTCAGGAAGTGCATCAAGATTTCGTGCCAAGGCTACAATATTGGGTGAAGTGAGTGAAGTAGAGCCATCAAGAAACTGTACATTATCATCTGTTTCATACAATACTCCATAAATATCACATTTATCTTTTCTCCCTTCTATGATTTCTCCTTTTGATGAGAAGTTGGCACCTGCTTTATATTTATACCATCCTTCCAACTTCAGCGGATAGTAGAAGAATGGAAAGCCAAAGTGAGTGGCTTTCATTGCATTGCTTAAGGCCTGTCCCACTTCAAATGAACCAACGAATAAGTTGCCTGCAGCAATATACATTTTTACCATACTTCCGAAGCTACCTGTGTCTTTCGTTGTCAGTTTTACACATTTGCCACCATCAACTCCTCCATTTACTTGTACTGTGGGGTAGTCTTCAGGTGTTTTTGCCATTTTTGTTAATTCAAATCCTGGGTTTCCACTAGCTAGCTCTAATCGACGGATAACATTTTCAGAAGATTTATCTTCATAAAATTTGTGATAGGGAGCATCAGAACTTAGAGTCTCAAAATCGTATACCAAAGGCATTTCTGTTTGCCAAAGTTTGATTGTATAGGTTGCAGAAAAAGCATCATCTTCTGATGTAACTTTAAATTCTCTAGGGTTTTCATCATTAAAGTTGTAGACGTTAGTTTCGTCTCCGGTTAACTGTCGTACCGGTTTTATAGAAGCTCCAGTAGGGAGGTCGAAGTTGATGTTTATTTTGGATGGGTCAGCAGCTTTTGATACATACAACTGAACGGTGAAGTCATTTCGATCAATCAAATACTGTTGGATGTGGTTCCCGCTGCATCCGTCTATAGCTGCTTCAACATTTTGAGCTTCATCTTGAATGCAGGAAGCAACTGCCAGACATAATATCATTCCGGCGAATAAATTTCTTAGTTTCATCAGTCTGTTATAAATATTAATGAGTAATATGGGGACAAAGATAGTTAAAAGAGTCGAATGAGTATTTCAGTAAAGTGTTAAAAGAAAAATGAAGGATGGCAGTAATATTATACAAAAGTGAGTACCTTGATAATGATTTATAGTTCATATTATACTCTTTGGGGTATGAAAATTCAGGAAGAAGGAGTACCAGTAAAGGAAAGTGATAACAGATTACTTTTTCAAAGTCTCTTGTAAATCAATCCCCAATGCTTTAGCAACTCCCGTTCTGTATAGAATCGGCTTTGTAGCAGTTGCGTGTATGACGTTGTTTGATAAATAGTTCAGCGTCTCCCATGGCACGGGCTGTATTCTCAAACAATAATTGTTGTTTTTCAGCCAGCATCAGTCGGAATAGGTCACCCGGGTGTCGTACATCTTTTTATCGCATAAAAAAACTCCCGCACTTCCTTTCGGAAGGCGGGAGCCTTTAAATAAACTATAGCTTATATATCTTTCGCTGATTATACGATACCTTGTGCCATCATTGCTTTAGCAACCTTCATGAATCCGGCTACGTTAGCACCCTTCACATAGTTTACGTATCCGTCGGCTTCTGTACCGTACTGAACGCAAGCTTCGTGGATATTCTTCATGATGCTCTTCAGCTTTTCGTCTACTTCTTCAGCGCTCCAGCTCAATTTGATAGAGTTTTGAGTCATTTCAAGACCTGATACTGACACACCACCGGCATTAGCAGCTTTACCCGGAGCGTAAAGGATCTTAGCATCCTGGAACACTTTGATAGCTTCCGGAGTAGAAGGCATGTTAGCTCCTTCAGATACGGCGATACAGCCGTTTGCTACCAGTTGACGAGCGTGGTCGCCATTCAATTCATTTTGAGTAGCAGAAGGAAGAGCGATATCACATTTTTCACCCCAAGGTTTAGCTCCTTCTACATATTTGCAACCATATTTTTCTGCGTATTCACGGATACGGCCACGGTACAGATTCTTCAGTTCCATGATGTAGTCCAGTTTTTCGCGGTCGATACCATCCGGATCGTAGATATAACCGTCAGAGTCAGAGCAAGTAACTACCTTACCACCCAGTTCGATTACTTTTTCGATTGTATATTGAGCAACGTTACCAGAACCGGAAACCAGACAAACTTTACCTTTCAGGTCAGTGCCTTTTGTTTTCAGCATTTCCATCAGGAAGTAGATGTTACCATAACCGGTAGCTTCCGGACGAATCAGTGAACCACCGAATTCGCGGCCTTTACCTGTAAATGTTCCGGTAAATTCATGAGCCAGTTTTTTGTACATACCGAACATGAAACCTACTTCACGGCCACCAACACCGATGTCACCAGCAGGAACGTCAGTTTCAGGACCGATGTGACGCCACAGTTCCAGCATGAATGCTTGTACGAAGCGCATTACTTCAGCATTTGACTTTCCACGAGGAGAGAAGTCGGAACCACCTTTACCACCACCCATCGGCAGCGTAGTCAGTGAGTTTTTGAATGTTTGTTCAAAGGCAAGGAACTTCAAGATAGAAAGGTTTACAGATGCATGGAAACGGATACCGCCTTTGTAAGGACCGATCGCGTTGTTGTGCTGAACACGGTAACCCATGTTGGTCTGAATATTACCTTTATCATCCATCCAAGTCACGCGGAACTGATATACTCTATCAGGAATACACAAACGTTCGATCAAGTTTACTTTATCAAACTCCGGGTGTTTGTTGTATTCTTCTTCAATAGTAGAAAGTACTTCTTCTACTGCTTGATGATACTCCGGTTCATTGGGAAATCTTCTTTTCAGATCGTCTAATACCTTTGCTGCATTCATAATCTTTTTTTCTTTAATTGGTTGATATAAAAATAATGTGCTAATTTGACAATTTGCTCATGTGCCGCTCGACTATGTGCTTTTCTGCCGTATAGCAATTTGCACACTTGTATATGGGTACATCGGATTTTTATTTCCGGTTGCAAAAGTAAAGATAAAAATTGAACTGGCAAACATTTTATAAAGAAAAATGCGATAAAACATCAAATTTGATATTTTATCGCATTAAAAATAGGAAAAAAGATATTTATTTGTTCTTTTTGATCGACTTATAAACAGGAATAAATACTAATGCTGCCGAAATGACAAGCATTACTATCGTCATCCCGTCAATTCGTTCGGCTTTTGTTAGAACTAAATAGCAAAGCGCCAACCAAAGCAGGCTGATGCAAACTATTTGTGATTTGGATAACGGGCGTTTCATTTCACTCCTCTTTTCTTTTTGTCAACAATGGCGTCGATCACGGCTACGGCTGTGATATTCACAATGTCACGGACAGAACTTTCGAAATCGGTGAAGTGGATAGGTTTGTTCAATCCCATCTGGATAGGGCCGATGAATTCTGTATCCGGGTCCATTGCCTGCAACAGTTTGTAACCGGCGTTTGCTGAACTTAGATTCGGGAAAATCAATGTATTTACATCTTTACCTTTCAAGCGGGTAAACGGATATTTGGTATCACGCAATTCGCGGTTCATGGCAAAATTTACCTGCATTTCGCCGTCGATAGCCAATTCCGGATATTCGTCCTGCATGTGAGCAACTGCTTCGTGCACTTTCACTGGGCTACCTGCGGTATCAGCGCCGAAGTTAGAGTATGACAACATAGAGATAACCGGTGTGTGATTGAAGAAACGAACTGTTTTATCGGACAGTTTGGCGATATCAATCAATGTTTCCGTATCGGGGTGGCGGTTAATCAATGTGTCTGCCAGGAAGTAAGTACCTTTCTTGGAGTTCAGGATATGCATGGTACCGAAGTGTTTGAAGCCCGGTTGGATGCCGATCACTTCTTTTGCCACTTTGATCGTATTGCTATATCTTGTATAAAGTCCGGTGATGAATGCGTCTGCATCTCCTGTTTCCACCATCATCATACCGAAGTAGTTGCGTTCGAACATCTTGTCGTTGGCTTCTTCGTAGGTAAATCCTTCGCGTGCACGTTTTTCTGCAAGGATGCGGGAGTAACGCTCGCGACGGTCTGATTCGTCCGGGTGACGAAGATTGACGATTTCAATACCTTCCAGACTAAGCTCCATTTCTTCTGCCAGTTTTCCGATAGCTTCGTCGTTTCCTAATAAGATAGGATGACAGATACCTTCGGCTTTTGCTTCAACGGCAGCTTTCAGCATATTCGGGTGGATACCTTCGGCAAATACGACACGTTGCGGTGAGCGGCGGGCAGTATCATACAGTTGGCGGGTCAGTTTGGATTCGTAGCCCATCAATTCGCGCAGGTGAACACAGTAAGCGTCCCAGTCTTTGATTTCTGTGCGAGCCACTCCGCTTTCCATAGCAGCTTTTGCCACTGCGCAGGAAACTTCGGTGATGAGGCGTGGATCTACCGGTTTCGGGATAAAGTATTCCGCACCGAAAGAAAGGTTGTTTACGTGGTAGGCTGCGTTGACTACATCAGGCACCGGCTGTTTTGCCAGGTTGGCAATGGCGTGTACGGCCGCAATTTTCATTTCTTCGTTGATTGCTTTAGCTTGAGTGTCCAAAGCACCACGGAAGATATATGGGAAACCGATTACATTATTAATCTGGTTCGGATAGTCGGAACGTCCGGTAGCCATCAGTACGTCAGGACGTGCTGCCATGGCATCTTCGTAAGAGATTTCCGGTGTCGGGTTGGCCAATGCGAATACGATGGGCATCGGAGCCATGCTGCGTACCATATCTTGACTCAACACATTTCCTTTTGACAGGCCGAGGAATACATCCGCGCCCTTGATTGCTTCTTCCAGTGTGTGGATATCTGTGCGGTCAGTTGCAAAATATCTTTTCTGTTCGTTCAGATCGGTACGTGTCTTGCTGATAACGCCTTTACTATCCAGCATGACAATATTTTCGAGGCGAGCGCCCAAAGATACATATAATTTAGTACAAGATACTGCGGATGCACCGGCACCGTTCACGACGATTTTCACATCCTCGATTTTCTTTCCTGCCACCTGCAAGGCATTTACCAAACCGGCGCTGGAGATAATAGCAGTACCGTGCTGGTCGTCGTGCATTACAGGAATGTCTAATTCTTCTTTCAGGCGACGTTCGATTTCAAAACATTCGGGCGCCTTGATGTCTTCTAGGTTGATACCTCCAAAGGTAGGAGCGATTGCTTTCACTGCCGCAATGAACTTCTCCGGATCTTTCTCGTCTACTTCGATGTCGAAAACGTCGATACCGGCATAGATTTTGAAAAGCAGCCCTTTACCTTCCATTACAGGTTTGCCGCTTAATGCGCCTATATCGCCCAGTCCGAGTACGGCTGTACCGTTAGAAATAACAGCTACAAGATTTCCTTTAGCTGTATACTTGTATGCATCCTGCGGGTTCTTCTCAATTTCGAGACAAGGTTCTGCTACACCGGGGGAATATGCGAGTGATAAGTCGGTTTGAGTACTATAAGGTTTGGTAGGCACTACCTCAATCTTGCCGGGTTTGCCCTGTGAGTGATAGAGCAAAGCGGCTTCTTTCGTTATTTTAGCCATGGTATATATGTAATTTGTTAATAAGTTATCAATTGGCTGCAAATGTAGGAATAAAAGTTAGAAATTGTTGCTGTTGATTGGTAATTTCTATTAATTTTATAGCAAAATGGCTGAATTTATGATATGAGATACATAGGATATGCATTTATATCCTATTCTTTTTTAAAAGCTTAGATATTGATTTATTGAAATTTTAACAAGCGCTTTGGTTGTCGGCTTTAGTTATTTCGTTATTTTTGAGTCCATATATGATTTAACCTTATTTGATGATGATTACCACCCAACAACTTCAATTATTGAAGGAAGGAAATAAAAATGCTTTTGAAGCGTTGTATCGTGCATACAATGCTCGCATTTCCCCAAATATGGTGTATTATTACGTGAGACGCGAACTCCTACTTCAAAATTATGTGGATAAACTATCAAATGAATACTAAAATTCTTCTAGTTTGCTGATTTTCAGGGAAAATATGAAATAAACAAATGAGACAATTAACCGAATTATAACATTTTAAATAGCTGAATCAAAAAGTGGTTTCAACTGCTGATTCGCATAAAGATATAAGAGATAGGTGACTGGTTGGAAAAAAGTAGAGTTTATGCCGGATAGCTACGGCAGTTTGTTTTCGTAGCCGGATGGCATAAATTCTATTGATTATCAGTTCAATAAATATACAGATAAACAGTCTTCCTATTTTTCTTTTTATCTCCAAACAGTTCTTGTCAAAGAATACTTATTTGTGTTTCATAGGATAAACTACAGTTTCACCTCTTTCGTGAATACTTCCCCGAAACGATTCTTAACCACCACTTTGACAGACTTCGTACCTTTCGCAGGCTGTGCCCGGAAAAGATGCCGTGTATGATAGCCGGTTTTCTTTCCTTTCACCATGTTGATGTAATCCTGGTCTTCATCATCAAAAGCCTGCATGGCACCTTTCAATACTCCGTCTTCGTACCAGTTTATTGTATATGTTCTGTCCCAATCCCAGATGTTGGCTACCACATAGTCTTTCTGGCTTTCAAATTCTCCCGGCTTGTAGAGCCGGAACTGATAATCGGGAGAACAGCCTGTCGCTTTGTAACGCCACTTCACATCGTCACCTTTCACTTCTACCACCAGGTAACCGTTCGGCGCTCCGCAACGGTTCACGTGTCCTGCCCACCATGCACCGCAGGCAGCTCCGATATTATGTTCATAAATAGTAGGCGCAGGTTGCTGATTTTCATAGAAATGTGTGTGTCCCGAGAAAATATGAACCTGATACGGTCTTAATAGTTGGAAAAGCGCGTTGGCGTTGCGTGCATTTCCACCGGCCGATACCGTGTTGTTGGCTACCGGAGCGTGTACGTTCAGGAATACGGTGCTTCCTTCGGGCACATAACTTAAATCTTTTCTCAACCAGTCCAGATCTTCCGGCGTGAATCGTTCCGTGTATTTCTTATTACCATCGTAGTCGATGTCTTTCATTGCGATTACATGGATTTTTCCAATGTTGAATGAATAGTTGGCCGGACCGAACGACTGGTAATAATTCTGTTCCCCATATCCGTCTGCCGGATGGTCCGTCTGTGTCATGGATTTGTAGAGCAGGTTGAAATCATGGTTTCCCATTAGTTGGAACATTGTGATACCTAAATTAGAGACGGCTTGCCGGTAAGGAGCATATAAGTTCATGGCATCCCACACAAGGTCGCCCAGTCCCATACCAACGATTTCGAAATTCTTTAGAGAGTCGGCAGTCTGTTTCAGGTCGGGCACTGTCTCTGTGCGGAAGCGGTCCAGTTGCTTCTCGTTCCTCACTTGCGGATCGGAAATGGCGATATATACAAATTCATCCGCCGGCTTCTGCCGCTTGGTTAGAACGAAGTTGCACTGATTCTCGCTTTTCTTCGCATCCAAATATTGATAGAAGCCGTCGGCTACACCCTCTTTGGAAGGAAGCTCATAGTCTGCCGGAGTAGAGATGTAAACCATCGGATAACGTGCCGGATCGGTGTTCAAAACATAGTTTCCTTGCGCGTCGGTCGTTTTAAAATGCGCACCGTCAGTTACTACTACACCGCTGACAGGCTTACCTGTGTTATCTTTCACACTGCCTTTCACAACAGTCTGACCAAAAGCGGCAACAACATTTAGCTGGAGACATAAGATTGCCGCAAACAGCATATTTCTATTACATACTTTTTTCATTGCTTATAACTTTCTTAGAGTGACTTGATTGAATAATGCGATAATCTCTTCCGGTTCGTCTGCCGACTTTACAGCCTCTTCGAAAGACTTGCTGTTATCGTCGAAACACATCACATTGGCACAATCCAGAATGTGTGCCATGTTGGATGTAGCAACTTCCCGGCTCACTTCTTCCTTTTTCAGTGCCTTTTTATAATATTTGTTCACTTTGTTGACCGCCTTGTAAATGGAAGGCTTCAAAATCTCAACGGAAGAATCAGTGAATCCAATCGTTACATCATACTCGTGCGTGTAATTCTGGATGAAAGTATTCCATTTTCCGGTAATGTCACTACCTAGATAATGTTCCGTTTCAAACACCGGTTTAGTTGTCGGAATCTCTCCATATACGTCGAATATAAATGTAGCTTTTGGTTTCTTCCCTACGGGAGTAGCTTCTTTCTCTGCTCTATTTTCTGCTGTATTTCCTACCATATTCTCCGCAACGTTTCTTGAAACATTTTCCTTTCCGCGGATATTTTCGTTCATGGCAAGTTCTCCTTTCTGTGCCATTACTGTCATTGTTATATATAACATGACAGCCATACTGATAATTTTCTTCATACACATTGAATTTTAAATTTATGGTTGATACATTTCTTTATTTGCCATATTCCGTTATTGTTGCCATATTAATCGAATATTAAAATCATCACCTCCCATATTCTGCTTGGCAGCCTGATAGTTTTTCAGGTTGGTACGTTGCAGGGCAGCCGGATATTTGAAACGTTTGGGCATTTGGTTGTTGGCATTCGCGATGCCGGGTCCTACGGGCAACACAGGAAAGCCGGTACGGTTATATTCGAACCACTGTTGATAGTCGCAGAAGAACAGTGCGACGAATTTCTGGTTCATGATACGTTCCAAAGTATCGTCATAAGCCGCTTCCGGATTCTCAAAGTAATTGTCGGGCAATACCTGTCCCCACTGTTCGATAGCTGCCTGCACTCCTTTCTGATACGCTTCTTTGGCAGCGTTGCTTCCTCCGTCGATCACCCCTTTCTTCAGTAGTTCCGCTTTGATAAATTCAACTTCGGCATAAGGCATCATGGCAAGTTTCATGGGAGCTTTCGCCATTTCTTGATTCAGTCCCGAAGCCGTGATAGAGGGCAACGTTTGATAACCGCTGGGCAAACCTACATAATCCTTTGTCTGGTCGGGCAGAGTGACCTGCGTTGCATACACTTGCAGACGAGGGTCATTCCATCCTTTTAGCAGGTCGACAAAGAACTCGGAAATCTGAACGTATGAAGTGAAATCCTGCGGCCGGGTGAGCGGAGCTTCCTGCGGATAAGTTCCGCTGATGGCAAGCAGGGCAGCATCATCGTTCGATTCGAATACCGGATAGGTGGCGGGATCGGTTAGCATCGTGCGCAATTCCTGTTTCGCGTTGAACTCCGGAACGTCGATCACGCGGAGCAATGCACGCAGGCGGAGCGAGTTGCAGAACTTCTTCCATTTCTTTATACCGGTTGCATCTCCTTTAGACGTGTTGTACAACATTTCGCCCGATTGGTTGTAGATCAGTCCGTTAGCTTCGTCAAACAGTTCGTTTGCCGTTTTCAGGTTGTCGATAATTTGTCGGTACACTTGTTGTTGGGTGTCGAACTTCGGCGCGAGTATTCCTTCATCGGCAGAGCAGGCTTCGCTCATCGGGACGTCACCGAAAGCATCGGTTAGAATCTGGTACAGCCAACTTTGCAGTGTGAGTGAGATGGCGTCATAATTGGGTTGTTTGGCAGCCTCCGGGAGTTTTTCGGTGAGACGCGTCATCTCTTTGGCGTTATTGATCCATTTATAAAAGGTAGTCCATGTGCCGTCTCCCTGGCTGTCCGTCATATACCACCATCCGACACCGTTAGTGCTGGAAGTAGATACAGCGCATTGCATCAGGTCGTAGGTGTAGTTGTTGTAGAGTTTCCAGTTGTAGACAGACGTTTCGTAGAGAATCGGGTTGAGCAGTGTGCCGGGATTCACCTCGTCCATGCGGGTGGGGTCCGTATTCAGTTCGTCGAAGCTGGTACAGGAGGTTGTACAGAGTGTTCCGCACACTATTATTCCTCCTGCTATATTCTTTAAAAAATTATAGGTTTTCATGAGTCAGTGTTTAAAAAGATAAGTTAATATTCAATCCGAAAGTACGTGCCGTAGGCAGTGAACCCGTTTCCACACCCGTTACCATCGAACTTCCGTTGAGGGCGGCAGATTCGGGGTCAAATAAAGGATAATCCGTGATGCAGAACAAGTTGCGTGCATAAAACGCTATCGATGCTTTGCTGAAAGGAGTTTTCTTCAGTGTGCTGCCCGGTAATTTATATTCCAGTCTCATTTCACGCAGTTTGAGGAAATCGGTGCTGAAAGTGTTCGTCTCCACGTTTGCCATCCGATAGAACTCTTTATAATAGCTTTCCACGGTTACCACTTTAGTGTTTTTCGAGAAGCTACCGTCGTCGTTTTTCACTACACCCGGGGCAATCATATACATTCCGTCCTGTGGTGAAAGTCCGGCGGTGGCAATGCGCGGATCATCTTTCGACATATAAAAATCCGTTCCCGGCAGACGTCCGTTCAGGGTATGTGCCAGTTTTCCCTGTTCCGTCATTTTGTGGTGAGAGTGCGAATACATTTTTCCTCCCACTTGTCCGTCGAGCAGGACGCTAAGAGTAAAGTTTTTGTAGGAAAATTCGTTATACAGTCCGGCTTTCCATTTCGGATAGGCTGTGGCTACGTATTCAATCTCTCCCGAACGTTCGGGCAGTCCGTTATCATTGATGACAACGTTTCCTTCCGGGTCGCGCACTAGTTTGTAGCCCCAGAGGTCGCCTGTCGTACCTCCCACGCGTCCGATGATGGAGACGTTGCCGATACTGCTGATTAACTGATTCTCGTCTGCTCCTTCCGCCAGCGAGATAATCTTGTTTTCGTTTTTAGACCAGGTAAAAGTGGCGTTCCAGCGGAAATCTCTGCTGACTACCGGGGTAACGTCCAATTGGATTTCATAACCACGGTTGCGGACACATCCCGAATTGATAGTCGCTTTGCTGTAACCTGTAGTCGGGTCCATCGGAGCATCCAGAATTTGGTTTTTGGTGCGGTTGTAATAGAATGTGAAATCGAGCCCGATGCGGTTTTGGAACATACGCAGGTCGAAACCGGCTTCGTAGTTGGTTGAAATTTCCGGTTTGAAGTCCTGATTGTACAGTGTGGAAGCAACGACAGCCGATCCGGGGAAATCGCTCGTGCCGTAGTAGGGCGATGTTTTGTAAGGGTCTGTGTCGTTACCCACCTGGGCGAAAGAACCTCTTACTTTCAACAAATTGATTGGTTCCGGCATTAGGAACAGTTCGTTCATCACTGCGCTGACACTGACCGACGGATAGAAGAAGGAACGGTTGCTCTTCGGTAGGGTAGACGACCAGTCGTTACGTCCGGTGACGTCGAGAAACAGTTTATCCTTATATGCGAAGTTGGCTGTGAAATAAAGACTGTTCAATGCTTTCTTTTTGATGACAGTCTGCACGTTCGGGTTGGAGACACCGTTTGCCAGTTTGTAGACTCCCGGGTAATCCAGTCCCACCACCGAGGCAGCGAGCATATCATAGCTCTGTTGCATCATGTTTCCTCCCGCCGAAGCATTGACGTGCAATCCGTTAGCGAAGGAATCATGGTACGTAAATAAAGCGTCGCTGTTTAATTCATAATCGAACACATTCTGTTTTTTGAAGAATCCGTTGCCAAATACCACATCGCTGATAGGACGGTGTTGTTCGCGCTGGTCGGTGGACAGTTGGATACCGGACCGGATCATGAAATCGAACTTGCTGTTGATACGCAGGTTGGCGGAAACGGAGGAAACGTTACTATGTTTCTCTGACGGATTTTCCGATTCGTATAGAATGACATACGGGTTTCCGATGAAGGAACTGTAAGGCTGGAGCTGTTTCACATTTTCCTGTCCGGTACGCCACATCGGGCGCAGCCAGTCGAGGTTGACATTCGGATTCTGGAAGATAAGGAAGTAAGAGATGGAGTTACTGTTATACCCCAGGGCAGGCGTATTGTTGAGCTTTCGGTAGGTATAGCTCGATTTAAAATTGATGCGCAACGCCCGTGAAATCTGTTGTTGGGCGGAAATCATGGCAGTGATGCGCTGGAAACCTGTATTGGGAAGAATCCATTCGTTTTTGGTGTGGGTGATGGAAGCCCGCACGCTGCCCCGGTCGGATTTTCCGGTCAGGGCTACGGAGTTGGTAATTGTGTAGCCCGTCTGGAACAAATCCTTGCGGTTGTTTTTATACGCTACCCAGGGAGTCGCTTCGGAGGCACGTCCCTGTGTCACCGGATCATATTGGTAGAATTTCCTGTTGGCATCGAAACGTGCCCCGTATGCGCTACTCGTTCCGCTGGTGCTTGCGTAGCTGCCGTCTTCCGCTTTTCCGTAGGAGTAGTATGGCTCGCCCTCATAGATGGACCCTGCCGGACCGATGTTACTCGGCAGTCCCTGTCCGAATTCATACTGATAATCCGGCCACCTCATCACATCGTCTATGCTGAAGTTACCGCTATAAGATACGCCGATACCTTTGGGTGCGCCGGCTCCCGATTTCGTAGTCACCATAATCACGCCGTTGGCTGCACGTGTACCGTACAGAGCCGTCGCGCTGGCTCCTTTCAGTACTTGTATGCTTTCGATATCATCCGGATTGATGTCGGAGAATCCGTTACCGTAGTCTACGGAAAGCTCACTGTTGGAACCTGCACCGTAGGCAACTCCCGGATTGGTCATCGGGCTGCTCATCGGTACACCGTCCACTACCACTAATGCATCGTTCCCGTTCTGATTCAGCGAGACATCTCCTCGCAAGGAGATGCGGCTCGAATTGAGCGGGCCACCGGAAGAGATAACGCTCAATCCGGCTACCTTACCGTTGAGTGCCGTCGACCAGTTGGAGGGCAGGGCGCTGGTAATTTTGTCTCCTTTCACGGTTTCCGTGGCGTATCCCAGTCCTTTTTCTTCACGTTTGATACCCAAGGCAGTCACTACCACATCATTCAGTTGTTGCGACTCTTCTGCCAGTTTTACGTTCATCGTGTTGCCCGTATAGTTCTTTTGTAGCGTTTTATATCCTACATAACTAAATAGGAGCAAATCTTTGGAATTTAATGTTTTCTTAGTTTTCAGAGAGTAGTTGCCGTCGATGTCGGTCACTGTACCGTCTGTTGAGTTTTTTACAGCGATGGTAGCCCCGATTAACGGTTCTCCGCTTTCACTCGTTATTTTTCCTTTCACTGTTGTCTGTGCGTATGCAGAGCCACAGCACAGGAGTCCAACTGCCAGAGAAAGCAGCCATTTGTTCCTTTTCATAATCTTTTTACCTTGCTTCTTTTAATTTATTAAATGCAATAAAGTCGTTAACACCAGTGTTTTTGTTTCACGGTGCAAAGGAAGACAAGGCAGATTAAGATAGTATTACAGATCTGTTAACAAATTGTGTTATATCGTAAACACTAATTAAAGAATCAGTTTGCACTCGTGACAAAGTGGTGGTATGACGGAAAAGGCAGGCAAATTTATCGGATAGTGCATCCGTAATGCTTCAATTATCATTATATTTGCCACTCTATTACCAAGGAAGGTCTCTTTGTTTTGGGGCAATCGGCTGAATGATGCTTGGATAGGAATAACCTATAGTGTTTTTTATCTAAAACGAAAAATAATAAATGGAAATTCAAAATAGTATATTTAACTACGCTACTTTGCTTAAACAAGTCAAAGCACGGGTGGCACTCGCACAAAAAAAAGCGATTTATTCCGCTAATGAAGAAATGCTTTTTATGTATTGGGATATCGGCAAACTTCTTTGTGAAAGCCAGAAGCAGATAGGATGGGGGAACAATGCACTTGAACAGCTTGCCAATGACTTGAAGAATGATTATCCGAAAGTGAAGGGCTTTTCCCCACGAAATTGCAGGTGTATGATTCAGTTTCATAAAGAATATAATCAAGAGCTTACAATTTGGCAACCAGTGGTTGCCAAATTAGAAATGTCAAATTGTGTTCTTCCGATAAAACAGTTAAGCTGGTCACACAACATCACTTTAATACAACGGGTAAAAGACCTGAAAGCCCGCTATTGGTACATGATTCAATGTTTGAAGAGTGGATGGAGTCGTAATTTCTTAATTGAAGCTATCAATCAGGACTACTACCATACTTACGGGGCATTGGCAAACAACTTCGATTCCACTCTCCCGGAAATACAAGCCAAGCAGGTAAAAGAAACCTTAAAAGACCCCTATATTTTTGATATGCTGACTTTCACTGACGAATATAACGAAAGAGATGTAGAGTTAGGGTTGGTTAAGCATATTGAAAAGTTCCTTCTCGAAATGTTATGCAAACCTTTACATAAAAGTTCGAACAAACCTTGCTGAATGCAGGTGTGGAAGTGAACGAGGCACTGGTACAGTATCAGACTGCCCGCGAGAAAGCCGACTACTACGACAAGCAGGTAGCCTCTTTGCAAACAGCCGCTAAGAGCACAAGCCTGTTGATGAAGCATGGCAACACCACTTATCTGGAAGTGCTGACGGCACAACAGACGTTGCTCAACGCGCAACTGTCACAAGTGGCGAACCGCTTTACCGAAATTCAGGGTGTGATTACGTTGTATCAGGCTTTGGGTGGCGACCGTATGTAGGGAGGTATGTTTAAAATGGATGGCATCCGTTACATTGACTAACATCTGGTACCTGATAATTTGAATGTTTGTGTATGAAGAGAAAGAGGTGGGCTACCCTGTGAAGGGGAACTCACCTCTTTTGTTTTAGCTGTCTATGTCATATAGGTTAAGAAGGGTTTCTTTAATTCTGTCTTTTTTTCTCTCTATATCAGAACACTCTTTTTTGTTTACCATCAGGTAAGAACTGATTTCTATAAATTCGTAATGTTCAAAACGTTCTTTACCAAATAATTGGGTAGCCATGTTTTTGTATAATCTGAACCTTTGATTGTTGGCTCTTCCTTCTATTTTGTTAGATTCTAAATCTAAACTTTGAGCACCATTTATCACAAATGAAGCTAGTGGGAATTTTTGTAAAATGAGAGGGACAATGCTGGCACAAGTCATAAATATACGTAGAGTTTCTGTATAGTTGTGCATTTTAGTCTTTGACAGATATCTTTTCTGTTTGAGTAGAATTTATAAATATATGCAAAATCAAAAGCGTCACCAACATTTGGTGACGCTTTTTGAATAAATATCATCTTATAAGGCCTTATATTATCCAGCATTACGGTACAAGTCTTATACTTGTATTTACAGGAATATTTGTTTCGTTTACACGATTCCCGTTTCCGACAATTTCTTTGAGAGACACAGTTTTATATTCGCTTATTGATTTCCATCCAAGTCTCTCACCTTTGCTCTTTTTGGTGTTGTTAGCAGCCAATAAAGCTTCTTTCTGTTTTTTTAAACTGTTTCCCATAATTAATGTCTCCTTTAGAGCTATGCCCCAAATATCTGTTTGGAACGTAATAATGTTATTACTCCGCAAAAATAACAAATATATTTGCAAGAGGGGGTGGCTGATTGTGGATTGATGAGTGCTTTTAACTTCTTTTGTCTAATTACTCTATAACTCTTCGATCATGCTTAAAGGTAAATCAGTACATTCGGCAATAGATTGGTTGTCTATCCCTTTGGCTTTCATATTCCGCGCTATTTGTAGTTGGGCTTTTTGGGCGCCTTCTTTTATCCCTTTCTCCATCCCTTCTTTCATCCCTTTTTGTTCAGCTGCATCCATTGTCACCAAATAATCGCGGTACACCTTGACGCTATTGTCGTATCGCTCCCTGTCTTCCGGAGACATGGAAGCCACATCAGCGATATCTTCCAATTTCTCGAAGACAGCTTTTCGTGCCTTCAACGGCAAGATAGGTCGATCTGAAATCTTATTTCCACTCATTCGGGCGTTCTATTACATATCCGTTTGGTAGCTGCACTTTTTGGGGCAATATATGTTTCTTGAATATATTAAAAGCGCCATCAAGTTTACGTGTGCCATCACTTAGGTTCGATAAATTAGATGAATATCTGTTAGGAGGAAAATATACATAGACCTTTTGTAACGGGTTAAATTCTCTTATCAGCTCTACAGGTGGTATTAAATCGCTGTCTGCTGATACAATGATAGCAATGTCACAGCGCTTTTTATAGGCGTCCGACAGAATCTTTGTAGCTATTCGTACATCTGTCTCTTTTTCTTCAAAAGAATGAATGATACCACCACAATAACGGCATTTAATCTCTTTTTTGAGGTATTTACCCAATATCAAGTTAAATTTAGGGTTGCATTTGTTTGCTTGAAATAGTTTATCTTGCCTATCGTGTTTGCCTGCATCTGTTGGACGAGCTGAAAAATAATTGACTTCTACCAATTCTTGATAGGGCTTTAGAAAACTATTAAAGAAGCTGACTAAATCCAGCCAATAACACATTTTCCATTTTTTGGACTTCAGCCCGTAATAGAAATTAAAACCGTCTACATAGACTATTACTTTCTTTTTGTCTTCCATAGCGTTATATATAAAAAAACCCATCTTTAATTGATGGGTCAGCCTTAGTATTTCTCAACTAAGGGGGGTAATTTGTACCACAAAGGTACAAATCTTTTTTAGAATAACAAATTGATAGGTTCTTTTTCTTCCTTTTTTATGATTTACTCTATTCTTTGGTTTCTCGAGTTACAAATACTGGCTCTACAAGTCGAGGCCTTTTCCTTGTATGATAAAGATGCGATAGTTCTTGGTTTTCTATCTTTCTTTGCCTGAATTTATGATATAAACGAATGATGATGGCATGTTTCGTTTTTATATTCAGACTTTTTCCCGGTTTATCTTCCCCTGATTAGCTTTTTCAGTGTCCCGTTGTATGTGTTCTCAAATTCCGTCGGATGATTGAGCGCCCAAAGAATGTAATCGCCCGGTTCGTTCTTTTTGAGTAGCGTAGGGCGGTATTGGGAACTAAGGATTTTCCATAAAATCCCGCCGGGACCTCCCAGTTCTTTACGTCGGGCAAGGGCGGCAATCGCTTTCACTGTCTGTTCGTTCCGAATACCGATTGTTTGCATATTTAGTAGAAGTATAGCTTCCGAACCCCCTCCCGTTTGCATCCCTTCCGAAATCGTTTTCGGAGCTGTTTCTAAGACTGTTCCCGGGGCTGTTCCCGAAGTTGTTTCAGAAACCGTCTCCGCAGTAGATTCCGTTTTTTCTCTTCCAATCGATTTATCCAAAGACAAACCCTCTACAACGACAGGCGAAGCCTGAAAAACGCTGTTTGACGGAACGGGCGGCATTATCCTCTCATTCTCTTTTTGGCATTTTCCTTGTCTCTCTGTCTCTTTGTCTTTTTTGATTTCAGATTTGATCTCATTTTCCATATCCATTTCCTGTTTACCTTTGATATCTGTATCCGTTTCCTCTTTTGTTTGTGGCATTGTTGTAGCAAAATCATGGGATTCTGTTACATCTTTAAAATCTTCCTTGATAAGCCAGAAATGTTCCAGAGGTAATTTGTATTTTCTCCGGCTGTCGGTGATGATTTTATGATATTGTTCCTGAATGGCCTGTGAGGTCAATACACCGTACTCCTTATATATAAGATCGTCGAACAGCCCCACCGCCAGGCAATCATCAATGATGGCCTGCATTTCCTCCTCCTCGCAACACGCTTCCTGGGCGATGTCGAAGAGCGTGTCTTTGTTCCACGAAATATAATAACCTTTCTCTTTATAAATGAGGCAAAGCAGTGAAGTGAGCGCAGCAATCCCTGCCGCATGGTGGCGACAGGAGATGCGGCGTACTTTTCTGTCTTGCAGAAAATTGACATCGAGGGGAAAATAATCTAATCCGGGTTTGGAAATGCGGGCCATGATGATAAATTACTGATTGTAAATAATTGATAATAAATAACTGATAATTATTGAATAAACTCCGCTTTTACATCGAAGCAGGGGCAGGATTTTATATACTCGTTCGGTGAGATAATACCGTCTCCATTAAGGTCGGGACTGGTGTCCCGATGTCCTATCACCTGTTGCAGAGAAGGGAAGACAAGGCGCAAATCTTCTACCAGCCGGACAAGTGCTTCACGCTGCGCTTCCGTTCGTGTGTCGGCAGGCCGACCGTTCTTGTCCAGTCCGCCAATGTAGCAGATACCGATAGACCGATGATTCCATCCCGTGCAATGTGCTCCGTCGAGGGCAACATCCCTTCCCGGTTCAACCGTGCCGTCGAGACGGACGACGAAGTGATAACCGATAGAACGGAAGCCGCGTTGACGATGCCAGCGGTCGATGTCGGCAGCGGTAAAATCCTGTCCCGCACGAGTGGCGGAACAATGGATGATGATGGTGTCTCTCATTGTGAAATCCTCCTTTCTTGTTTGCGTATAGTAGGGGAGGTGAATCCGAAGGCGGCAGCCTCCTCTGCAGACAGTTGACGGTAATATTGCTTTGTCACCGAGTGGTGCACCGGAGTGAAGGGAGCGTGAATCGGTGGTACAGCCGTATCCGTTATTGCCAATGAGTTTAAAAAGACAGGCAGTTGTGATAAAGCCGATGAATTGGCAAAGGGAACTTTCATGAAATCGTTTCCCCGATGTTGCCTTGCACGTAGGTTATGTAGCCATACACGATCCGGATGTTTCAGTTGCAGGATGAGCCAGTGTTGGTGTGACGGTTTCAGACGTTCCTCTCTGCCCATTTCTTTCATAGACGGATAGGCACGTAAAATGATTCCTTTCGCATCCGTTACGGCGCAGGGAGTTTTGCGGGAACCTGTTCCGGTGGGGCGTAATCCTGTGCGGATGGCGTGCATCGTGTTGGTGTATGCATCGCACCATTCAAGGTTTGACACGTGGTTGTTCATCGTGTTTCCGTCAAGGTGGTTTATTTGCGGCAGATGTTTCGGGTTCGGAATAAATGCTTTGGCAATTAAGCGGTGGACGTTGTAATCGGTACAAATTCCTTTATTCAGGAGTGATACCGTTTCATAACCGGTTCCGATGATTTTAGTGCAAAGAATTAACTTCGATTTGCCCTTGAAACTCAATACCCGCCCATGATCTGAAATCATATAGTCGGGGTTTTCTTCAATAAATCTCCAATTTTCCATACTTGATACTGATAAATGTTAATAAAATTATACTCTGTTAAAAAATAGTCGCTTCTCTGAATTTAGCAGGGAGAAACGGCGTTCCCTGCATCTGTTAAACGGCGCTTCCTAGTGTGGAAAAGCGGCGTTTCCTGTATGTGTTAAACGGCGTTTCTTGCTGTCTTCATCTTGCTCTGTAGGAGGTTCGAGCCGTTCGGCACAGTGAATGAGAAATTCTAATTCTTCCCGGCAACCTTGAATCGCTTCTTGCAGGGAGTCTACATTATACTGTCTGCAAAGAGCTTCCCACTCTTTTCGTTCTTGCTGATTCATTCCTTTTTCTTGTAGGTTCATTCCACTTCGATATCCAGAAAATTTTCAGCATGAAAGGTGCGCCAGCCTTTGGCATCGATGTCGTAATAGACGACAAATGTGTTCTCCGGTTTTGGTGTGTACGGGCGGCGGAAACTATGTTCGTAGCCGATGAGTGTGCCGGTGGCACGACGGATGGTTCCATCCTGCTTGGTATATCGGAAACAGACGTTTCCGTGATGCATTTGTCGGATAAGCTTTCCTATCCGGTGAGCCGTGACGAGTGCATCGTGTCGGCTCATGCCATTACTTTGCCGGATGACAGCGGCCTGCTTCATAAGCCGTATCCGTTGAAGTGAATGATTCTTTTTGATTTCAGTCATTTTTTTTATTCGGTTTATTTTTGATTACGGTGGCAAAGGTAGAAGATGAGTTGCGTAAAGGTTGTCCAAGCTTGACGCATAAAAAAAGAATGGATACGAATGTGTCATGCTTGAATGAGTCGATGCATTAAAAGATTCGACCTGTTTTTTTTGATTATGTCAGTTGGGTAGAAAATGGGTACCTCCAAATCTATCCATATTTAAATTTATTCATGGAATAAGAACGAATGTGTCATGCTTGAACACAAATGTTAAAAGAAATATCGGACTTTTGTGGAATAATATAAAAATAAATTATGAAAAAGGAAAGCAAGAAATTTAAAGTAAAAAGTAGAGATAAACAGAGTAAAACAACCGGTGTCCGTCATAGTGACGACGATGTGAAGAAAGCGGTGGTGGATCGTATTTTTAAGATAGAACAGTTGAATAATATTCCTGAAAGATATGTGGCGAACCATTCGAATTGTTCGCGCTCTTCAATAGGACGTATGTGTAAATGTAAATTTGACGGTCAGAGTCCTATCCCCGATTGGACAACTATTCATAATTATTCTGCTTGTATCATTGGAAAGTCTGAATTTATTCCCGGATTTCCCGAAGTGTTGTGTCATGTTTTAAATCTAATTGTTGACGATTCGGCAGATATAGACTGCACGGTGGATAATGACTGCCATATAGACATTGAAATTCGATTTCATACCTCCAAAAAACTGGTTAAGGATCCTATGGAAAAGGAAGGAGATAGGGAGAAAGAGGAACAATAAAAAGTAGAATTAAAGACGAAAATAGAAGGAATGGACTAATGATTACCAAGTTCTTGATGAACTTGGTACATTACTAATCACGAACTTTCCATCAAGGTCAGTGGTAGTTCCGATAGATGTACCTTTAATTACAACAGATGCCCCTATGACAGGTTGATTGTCTTCCTCGGAGAAGACAACGCCTGTTACCTTTTTAGAGGTTTGGGCAATTGTCAGGCTAATGCTTGCTAATAAGCAAGTTAATAACAGCGTTAGTTTTCTTTTCATATAGTTTTTATATAGTAGAATAGTCTGTTTTGTTATTTAATTATTTGCAAAAGTAAGCACATTTTTAGAAAAACAAAGAGAAATATGAAAAAAAATGCGAAATTGAACTGTATAGACAAAATACTGTTGATAAAAAAGAAATGCAGATGAAACGAGTGTGTAAAAGTGAATTTCTATGCCTTTGTGATGGCTGATAATTCAAAAGAAGTTTCTTTTTGATATTTAAATGTGATAAAATAGCCTGATAAGATGTTTAATAACACATGAAAAATCATTAATTAGCATCTATCGGTAGAAAAAGGATAGTTTTCGGGAAGATTATGAATTTCGTGACCGTTATCTTTTATATTGTCACTTGGAGTTCAGGATAAAAGCTATTTGGGAACTGGAAAGGTCATTATATAAAAGATATTTTCTACCTCTTCAGTAAACCGGTAAAAGACGAAAAAAGTAGATTAAAGGCAAAAAAAGAAGATTATTTTTATCTTATAGTTCCGCATTTGTTTGCTTGTATTCTCTTTAGGTATCTTCTTTTTTATGTTTATTAAAGACTTTATATTTAGATATTTGCGGAGGAATGGGCTATGAAACGTATAAGTTCATCAAGAACTTTGCGAATCACCTATGTCGGCATGAAGCCGCAGGATGTTCCTATTAAGTCGGGGACAATCAAGGTGATGATGAAATCCGACTCCGAAGTATTGCAGGAAGTAGTGGTGACCGGTATGCAAAAGATGGACAAACGCCTGTTTACGGGAGCCACCAAACAATTGGATGCCGATAATGTGAAACTGGACGGTCTGCCCGACATCAGTCGCGGCTTGGAAGGTCGTGCGGCAGGAGTTTCCGTTCAGAACGTTTCGGGTACTTTCGGTACCGCTCCTAAGATTCGTGTGCGCGGTGCTACTTCCATTTACGGAAGTTCCAAGCCCCTTTGGGTAGTAGACGGAGTGATTCTTGAAGATGCCATCGACGTAGGTCCCGACGATCTTTCCTCCGGTGATGCGGAGACATTAATCAGTTCCGCCATAGCCGGGTTGAATTCCGACGACATCGAGAGCTTTCAGATATTGAAAGACGGATCGGCAACTTCCATTTATGGTGCACGTGCGATGGCGGGCGTGATTGTGGTCACCACTAAAAAAGGCCGTGCCGGAGTCAGCAAAATCAGTTATACCGGTGAGTTTACCACCCGTGCCATACCTAGTTACAAAGAATTCAATATCATGAATTCGCAGGAACAGATGGGTATCTATAAAGAGATGGAGCAGAAAGGCTGGCTGAACAGTGCCGACCTTTTCCGTACCAAAGACACGGGAGTGTACGGTCGTATGTATCGTCTCATCGACGAGTATAATAACAGCAACGGCCAGCGCGGACTTCTCAACACCCCCGAATCCCGCAATGCTTATCTCCGTGAAGCGGAAATGCGTAACACCGACTGGTTCGACGTGCTTTTCACCAATGCCATTTCGCAGAATCATTCCGTCAGCATCACCGCCGGAACGGAAAAATCATCCTTCTATGCCTCGTTGAGTGCCATGCTCGATCCGGGCTGGTACAAGCAGAGCAAAGTGAAGCGTTACACAGCCAACGTAAACACCACCTATAATCTTTATAAAAACCTGTCGATCAACCTGATTTCTAACGCTTCCTACCGTCAGCAAAACGCACCGGGAACGATGAGCTCCAGCCTCGACATCGCTTCCGGAAAGATGTCACGCGGATTCGACATCAACCCTTATTCTTACGCACTCAACACGAGCCGTACGCTCGACCCGTCTGCGGATTATATCAGCAACTACGCTCCATTCAACATTCTTCACGAATTGGATAATAACTACATCGAAATCAATATGGTAGATGTGAAATTTCAAGGCGAGCTGAAATGGAAAGTGATTCAAGGACTTGAATTGAGTGCCCTCGGAGCGGTGAGATACCAGACCTCGTCGCAGGAACACAACGTGCTCGACGATGCCAACCAAGCCGTTGCCTACCGTACCGGTATGGACGATGCCACCATCCGCGAACAAAACGGATTGCTTTATAAAGACCCCGACAATCCATACGCCCTGCCTATCACCCTGTTGCCCGAGGGGGGAATCTACCAGCGCCAGGACCGCCGTATGTTGGGGCTCGATTTCCGCGGAACCCTCTCATGGAATCACCTTTTTGCCGAAAAACACATCACTAACTTCTTTGCCGGTATGGAAGTGAACAGTCTTAAAAAGGCATATTCTTCCTTTCAGGGCTGGGGAATGCAATATTCGATGGGGGAAATTCCTTCCTACGTCTATCAGTTTTTCAAGAACGGAATAGAGTCCGGTTCGCGTTATTACAGTCTGGGGCACTCCGAAACCCGTAGCATTGCGAGCTTTCTCAACGCCACCTATTCTTATGACGGGCGTTACACGCTCAACGGAACGTTTCGTTACGAAGGAACCAACCGCATGGGGCGCAGCCGTTCGTCACGCTGGCTGCCCACGTGGAACTTGTCCGGTGCATGGAACGTGCATGAGGAAGCTTTTTTCAAAGCGCTCCAACCCACTCTCTCCAACCTGACTCTGAAAGCTTCTTACTCTCTTACCGCCGATCGCGGTCCGGCGGAAGTAACCAATTCGCAAGCCATCATCCGCAGTTTCTCTCCCTATCGTCCTTTTACCGATATTCAGGAAACGGGACTTTACATCGAGGACATCGAGAACAGCGAACTCACCTACGAGAAAAAGCATGAACTGAACATCGGCATCGACCTCGGTCTGCTCGAAAACCGGATCAACTTCTCTGCCGACTGGTATCAGCGTAACAACTACGATCTGATCGGTGTCGTTCCCACGCAGGGAGTAGGCGGTTTCATCAACAAATATGCCAACGTAGCCACGATGAAATCCCACGGTGTGGAGTTCACCCTTTCCACCCGCAACATTCGCACGAAAGATTTTTCGTGGAATACGGACTTTATCTTCTCCTACGCCAAAAATGAAGTGACCCAACTGAAAGGACTCACCAGCATGATGGAACTGGTATCCGGCAACGGTTTCGCCCGTGAAGGCTATCCCGTGCGCGGACTGTTTTCCATCCCTTTTGCAGGGCTCGACGCGGACGGTATTCCACAGTATCTGATTGACGGAAAACTGACCACTACCGGTGTCAACTTTCAGGAACGGGAGAAACTTGATTATCTGAAATATGAAGGTCCTACCGACCCTACTGTCACAGGAAGTTTCGGTAACGTATTCACTTACAAAGGCTTCAAACTGAATGTCTTTATGACCTATTCTTTCGGCAACGTAGTTCGACTGGACCCTGTGTTCAACTATAAATACTCCGACCTCACCGCCATGCCGCGTGAGTTTAAGAATCGTTGGACGGTTTCCGGCGATGAGGCGAAAACCAATATACCAGTGATTATAAGCGACCCGCAATATCAGGCGAATACCTCGCTCTATCTTGCTTACAATGCTTACAACTACTCTACGGAGCGTATTGCCAAAGGCGATTTCATCCGTATGAAGGAAATATCACTGATGTATGAGTTCCCGAAAAGCTGGATTGCTCCTGCCAAAATCTCCAACTTGTCGCTCAAGTTGCAGGCCACCAACCTCTTCCTGATTTATGCCGACAAGAAACTAAACGGGCAGGACCCGGAATTTGTGAATACCGGCGGTGTAGCATCGCCCGTACCCCGCCAGTTCACCCTCACCCTGCGCCTGGGACTATAAGTAAAGAATCAGAGAATCAACCTAAAAAATATACGAGAGATGAAGAAAAAAAACAATCATATACTCCCTGCACTGGTACTGACCGCAAGTTTAGGTCTGACCACCGTCTCCTGCAACGGCTTTCTGGACGAAATGCCGGACAACCGTACGGAGTTGAACACCGACCAGAAAATAGCCAAACTGCTTGTATCGGCGTATGCCGACGCGTCGCCCAACGAACTATTCGAGCTTTACAGCGATAACTCCGATGACAGTGGCCCTACCTACGGTTACTACAAGCTTTCCGAACAAGAGTGCTACCACTGGCAAGATACCAAGGAAGAATATCAGGACACGCCCAATTCTCTTTGGGGAAGTTACTACAGCGCAATAGCCGCCGCCAATATGGCGCTCGATGCCATCGAAGAAAAAGGAAATCCGGCGTCACTCGACCCGCAGAGAGGTGAAGCGCTCGTGTGCCGTGCCTACTGCCATTTCATGTTGGCGAATATCTTCTGCAACGCCTACGACACTCATGCCTCCCAATCTTTAGGAGTGCCATATATGGAAGAGGTGGAAACCACCGTATCTCCCCGTTACGAGCGGGGCACGTTGGAAGAAGTGTACCGAAAAGTGGAGCGTGACCTCCTCGAAGGGATCGACTTGATTTCGGACGACAGCTACTCCGTACCCAAATATCACTTCACCCGTAAAGCCGCTTATGCCTTTGCCGCCCGTTTCTACCTTTATTATATGAAACCCGATTTCTCCAATTGCGACCGTGTGATTGATTTTGCCACCCGTGTATTGGGGACTAACCCCGATGATCTGCTGCGCAACTGGGAAGCGTTGGGCAATCTTTCCGTGAACGGAAATGTGCAGGCGGATGCCTATATCGCCTCTTCCAATGAAGCCAACCTGTTGATAAGCAGTACCATTTCCAACTGGGGAGCAATCGGGAGTGACTATCTGATAGGTCCGCGTTACTTCCATAACCAGACGCTCGCCACCAGCGAAACCTGTCTGTCGTCAGGGTTGTGGGGCAGTTCGGATTATTTCTATCTGAAACCTTTCTCCACCAACGGGTTTGTTGCCAGTATTCTGCGTAAGAGCGGACTTTATGAGGGCTCATACCTTTATTATATGCCTGTACTGTTTTCTACGGATGAAACCTTGCTCTGTCGTGCCGAAGCATACGCGCTGAAGAAAATGTACTCCCAGTCGGCAGCCGACATCACGAGTTGGCAACGTGCCTACACCCGCAACAAATCGGTGCTGACACCCGAACAGATCAACACCTATTATAATAAGATGAATTTTTATACCCCCTTCACCCAACAGACACCGAAAAAGCAACTGGCTCCCGACTTTACGATTGAAGAGGGAATGCAGGAAAATTTCATCCATTGCATCCTGCATATCCGTCGTATCACCACCTTGCACGAAGGGATGCGCTGGCCCGACATCAAGCGATATGGCATCCTGATTTATCGCCGTGACATGGCCAACCAGCGTGTCACCGACGAAATGCCTCCGAACGATTTGCGTTACGCGATCCAAATTCCGCGGAGTGTGATCGTGGCGGGAATACAACCCAACCCGAGAAGAAATTAACAAAGAAAAAAAGTGGAAGTTATGAAAAAACAGCTCATTTATTCTTTGCTTGCCCTTACCGCAGTCTGCCTGGGGGCTTGCAACAATGACGACGAAATAGACACCGCGCACAGCATTTTCTCCACCGAGCCGGTGGAGAGGAACGCTTTCGACGATTGGTTGCTCGACAACTACACATATCCCTACAACATCGATTTCATGTATCGCATGAAGGACATCGAGAGCGACCATAAATACAACCTTGTGCCTGCCGACTATGATAAAGCGGTGGCACTATCCAAAATCATCAAGCACGTCTGGATGGACGCTTATGTAGAACTGGCGGGAATCGATTTTCTCCGCGTATACGTGCCTAAAACCTTTCATCTCATCGGATCGCCTGCTTACGAAAGTAGCGGGAATATGGTACTCGGCACGGCAGAAGGCGGAAAGAAAATCACGCTTTACAACGTGAACGACCTCAACGTGAAGAAAATCAATATCGAAAAACTGAACGACTATTACTTTGAAACGATGCACCATGAGTTCGCTCATATCCTGCACCAGAAACGAAACTTCGACCCTTCTTTCAACCGGATCTCGGAGGGGAAATATGTGGGAGCCGACTGGTACTACTACATGACTGCAGAGGGAGCCATGCCCCGTACAAACGATATAGCGTGGCCCGACGGCTTCGTGACCGCCTATGCCATGAATCAGGCGAACGAGGATTTCGTGGAAAACATAGCCATGTACGTCACCCACACGCAGACCTACTGGGATAACATGCTGAAGGCAGCCGGAGAAACGGGCGCAGCTACTATCAATAAAAAGTTTACGATTGTTTACAACTATATGCGCGACACTTGGGGAATCGACTTGAACGAACTGCGTAAAATCGTGCTGCGTCGTCAGCAAGAGATTACCGAAATTGATTTAAGTACGATTCAATGAGTATGAATTTTAATTATACATTATCACTATGAAGAAGAAGATAACGAAATACCTCTTGCTGGCTCTTGCCTGTCTGGGCTTGCAGTCATGCCTCTTTCAGGAGGAAAACTACTTTGACGATTCGTCTGCCAATCGTGCCACAGCCGATGTGAATCGATGCGGCGAACTTTTGAAAGCTGCCCCGAATGGCTGGGTGATGGAATATTACGTCGGCAAGGATTATTCGCTTGGAGGCATCACCCTGCTTTGCAGATTCGATGGTCAGCGAGTGACAATGGCTTCGCAAATGGCGGAGGCAGATGAAACGGTCAGTTCGCTCTATAGCGTTAAGTCGGAACAGGCGACGATGTTGTCATTCGATACCTATAATTATCTGGTGCATTATTTCGGGCAGCCGCAGGGAAGTATGTCTGACGACCCGAACGGGACGCTCGGAGGCGACTACGAATTTATTATTTCGAGTGCTTCTGCCGAGCGTATCGAACTGAAAGGCAAAAAATACGGCAACCGGATTGTGATGAAGGCACTTACCGAAGACCAGACGTGGAAGCAATATCTCACTAAAATAAAAAAGGTGGAGGACGATGCTTTCTTTTATGAATATGACTTACTGATGGACGGACTCTACACGGGGCAAATGCTGCGCAGCAACTATACGTTTATCGTGACTTATTATGACGAAATAGGAAAAGTGCATCAGAAAACCGTGCCTTTTATGTTTACTGCCGACGGAATGCGTTTTCATGAACCGGTAACGATAGACGGTCAGACGATGCAGAATTTTGTCTGGAAGAACGAGGTTATCAGCTTTGTCTGTACCGACGAAGGGGCTACGGGGGTCAAACTGGCGGGTGTCTACACTGCCGGATATCAAAGCTATGATTATTATCCGGGCACTTATCAGATGGATTTTTACCGCCTGAACGATGAAACGAAACAACTGGAAGTGGCCTCGCAGGAAGTTCGGCTATTGAAGAACGAAGACGGAAAGAGTTACTGGCTCAAGGGGCTGGAATATGATATTCTGGTGATGTTTGACAAGCCGCGCGGCGGACTTTCTGTCTCCCCGCAGCTTCTCAAAAAGGTGCAGGGCGGATATGTTTATCTGGCTATGTGGGACGTAATGAACGATTATGTGCTCCGTAGTGAGTCTATCGGACTGATTAGTTATGCTACCACTAACGGCATTTACCTGGTGGACAATGGAGTCTGGATGGGAGAAATTTCCGGATTCATCTTCGGAGTGTACAACTCGCAGGAGGAGGACGCGGCTTTCATCGGATACACGGATGCGTTTGCTTCCATCAGATTAGTTAAAAAAACAATAGAAGAATAGTATGATGAACAAGTTATTTATGATCGTATTATCTGTATGCTGCCTGCTGATGGCAGCGTGCGGCACGGATAATGATGAAACGCCGCAGGGCTTACGCATCGTGGACACGGATGTCGATCTGGCTGCTGGCGGTGGAACGGTGGAAGTGGCTTTGCAGGCTGCCGGGGAACTGACGGCTGTTTCCGGTGCGGACTGGTGTAGGGTGATCGAAGTGACAAACGAGAAAATCACATTACTTGCCAGGGCTAATTATGAATATGTGTCACGTGCCACGCAAGTGACCGTAAGCGATGGTAGCAACGAACAGAAGATTGTGGTGACACAGGCTGGTAATATTTTTGCGCCCGATACCGACCAACAGGTGTTGCGGCTCGGCAATGCTCCTTCACAAACCGTGGTGCGGGTCAACAGCTCGTTCGATTTCAAGGTGAGTGTACAGAAAGGAATCGACTGGGTGGAAGTCCCTTCAGCCTCGAAAGAAGAAGGCTTCTTGCTCGTATTGAAAGAGAACAAGACCGGAAATCCGCGTGCTTGCCAACTGATGGTCAGTACCAATGAGGGACGGAAGTTTTTCTATTATGTCTACCAGTATGAAGCGAGCGACCTGCTCGGAGCATGGGAGAGCAGTCAGATTTATGTGAAATGGGATAAGAAAAAGATAGATAAGGCATATTCTTTGTCGGCTACGGAGGTGACGAAAGATGCGGAAGGTGATGGCTACACTATTAAAATGTCATTAGTCGGTACTCCGGTGGTGCAGTATTTGAAAGATCCTTCGAAGGCTACGATTTCATTGCAGGCTACCTACGAGGATGGGGCTTTTGTGGTTCCTATCGGCGCAGCACAGAAAGATTTTATTCTGACGCAGGAGGTGGATGAAACAGCCAATAGCAGGACGGCTGATAATACAGCACTGGAAGAGGAGGTGGTTTTACAAACATTATACGGCTTTTCCGTAGCTGCTTCCTCCAATATTTATGCGAAAGGTAATTTCGGATTTGCTCCCCTGCTTTATCAGGATGGTTCTGTCGGGATGAGTTATCAGGATGTAACCGGTGCACCGGAGAGCGGGTGTTATCTTGCGATAGCACTATTCGACGGACAGCAATTTTCTACCGCAGCATTGAAAGACTATATTCTTTTCCCTGACATTGCGCTCTTTAAATAGTTGGAAACTTGCAACTAATGAATCAACCGGATATAACGTTTCCGGAATAGATGTATGAAGAAAAGAACTACCGTTGTGAAACGGAAGGAGAGGTTAATGACCCTCTCTTAATTTTAACTTTACATATATGACAGGCGGGGAGGACTACCCGTGTGGAGAACGGGAGTTTTTTTCCCGGGATTACCCTGCCTTTTTTATTGCCTTCGCGGGCACTACGGAAGTTCTTTTTAATGATGTAACGATATAAAATAACTCTTATATGGATAAGAAATTAAAATTAATGAATTTATTAGGTGTTTGCCTGTTCGCTGTTGTGTCTGCGTGTGCGTTGGCCTCTTGCAGCGACAATGACACAGAAAATCCGGAGGGCGAAAAACCCGGCGGAGAAAATGGAAAACCTACTCCTGAAACCGTAGAGTTTGTCAACTCCAACTTGGTATACTGGGGAGACGAAGACGGAGTGGGGACGGATCACTTTGTGCTCACTCTGTATACGGATATGGAAGTGGACGCTGCCGGTAATCCGATAGGACCGGGCAAGATAATGGCGTTCAGCCTCAATGTTCCGCCGTTTGCTCCCGGAACCACGGAGTTTCCGCTTCCTGAAAGCACCTTTGATGCGGCACCGAACGGATATACGTTTAATGAATGGACGTTCAACCTCGGATACATGAACCAGATGGATCTGCCGACCGGAAAAGTGGAAGTGCCTGGCGGTACTTTTTATGGTGACGTGAAAGCGTACTCCACAAGCGTTGATGCCGACCTCCTATCCGGAGGTAAAATGACTGTCAAACGGAGTGACGGCGGCGAATATACGATTAGTGGTACGTTGGTAGGTGACTTGTCGCTCAAACGTTATTTCACCTACACGGGAAAACTGACTACTATCGACCGTCACGAAAGCACGGAAGAAACTCCGAACTCTACGCTGACCACCGATCTCGCCCTGAACGAATGGACACAAGCCCGTCTGCAAGATAAGGGCGATTCTTATTACCTGCAAGATGAATCGTGCCGGGTAGTCGAACTTTACCTGGCAGAAGACGGTGTAGGACTTACCGACACATGGCCGACAGGCGACGGAAGAGTGCTGAAAGTGGAATTCTTTGTAGAATGGGCTACGGATGTGACACAAGGTATTCCGGCTGGTACGTATAAGGTAGTGGCACGTGACGAAGAATCGAAGGGCATTCCGCGCGAATTCCTGAAACCGGGAGGCATTGCTTCGGGTTATCCCAATGTATTTACATATCCGCAGGGAACCTGGTACGAGAAAATATCCAACGGAACCATGAAAGAATATGCACGTATAGACGGCGGAACGATGACCGTGGCACGCGATGGCGACAAACATACGCTGACTATTGACTTTATCGATTGTGATAAGGTACACCCGCACCACGTGCGTACCACCTACTCGCAGGATACTCCCGTCAATGTATTCTTTTTTTAATCACACGATTTTATAATTAACCCCAAAAATGAGAGATATGAAAACTAGATTTATTTCCTTTTTCTTGTTCATGTTAACAATGAGTTGTTTTGTGGCATGTAGTAGCGATGACCCGGCGCCCGAGCCTGAACCGGAGCCAGAACCGGAGCCGGTAGAAACTGTTAATACGTATACGTATAAAGATAAGACGATACAAGCGAAATCGGTGTCCTGCTTTGAACAGGAGGGCATTATATACGTATGTATGAGTCCGTTGCAAAGTCTGGAAACGCTGGAAGACTTTATGAGCAGCGGTAAGGAATATGTAATGCTGGGAGTGGATAAGAGTCTGGTAGGCAATCCGGTCACGGTAGGTAGTTCTGATGACGACACTTATGTGGTTTATTACATGGATGCCGACGGAGAGGCGATTGTCACCGTTAGTCCTGACGAATGGGAAGAGGCGTTGACACAGGGCAAGATCACCGTGACAATGACACCGGGAGAAAATGAGACATCCGCTGTGAAAGCAACTTTTGACTTTACATTGAAAGGTGGCGGCAAATTTACGGGCGAGGCGGATTGCGCTTACAAGGCTCCGGAAAAGCTTCCGAGCGAATATTCTTTGGGCGATGAGGTACGTGCGTTGAAGTCGGTTGTGGCTACTACGTTAGGAGGTTTCCAATATGTTTATTTAAGTCCGGAGGCCGGCTTGACTACGGTGGAGGATATATCGGATGCCGAATATCTGATGCTGGCTGTTACTCCCGAAATGGTCGGACAAGAAATCGATATTACCGCTGGTGAAGATGTGGAGTACGCTTTCTATAACATGACGAACTTGGGAGCGGATGATATTGACGCAGTAGATCCTTACGGATGGGCGGATGTGTGCTCGGCTGGTAAGCTCAAAGTCGAAAAGACAGAAGAGAGTATAAAGGTAACCTTTAGTTTTACGTTGCTTTCGGGCGAAAAGTTCAAAGGTTCTTATGAAGGTAATTACACCGAGATAAAGCAAAGCACCACCAATATTTTGACTCTGAATGGAGAAAGTACACGTGATATCAAAGCTACCTTCTATGAAAAGACCAATGAAGGAGTTGCCTTGTATCTCACTCCGTCAGGGATTTCATCTGCTGCAGATTTGAATAATGTAAATACATATTACGTACGTCTTTTTGTTCCGAATACAGGACTGGACGGACAGGAGGTAGATATAACAACTACGAATCTGGCTTTTGAGTTTACTTATTATAATCCGTATGATGAAGAAAGAATCGAAGTTTCTAAAGGACATCTGGAAGACGCGGCAGGTACATTCAGTGTGTCGAAATCGGCGGATAATGAATACTCGTTGACGCTCGACCTCAAATATTTGGGAGACAATAGCCTTAAAATATCGGGCAACTACAACGGTACTTTCGAAGTATATGATACGACGATTCCGAATCAATATCAGTTGAGAGCGGACGGCACTCCGGTGACTATCCAGTCGGTAGTGGTAGATAAGACAGATGCGGATATTTGTGCGATTTATATTTCCCGGCAGGCAGGTATCACTACCGTGGCCGGAATGTCGGCAGCGGATGCCGTGGTACGTGTTCCGAAGAGTATGATGGAGGGAGCTATTCACGGATTTTCCGGTAGTGCGGAAAATGCGAAAATATCGATCGCTTACGGAGGAGTGACTTATAATCAGGCTAATACGACGAACGGTGCTCATTTGGCCGCAGGTGGCAATACTTCTGTGGCTCTTCAAGGAAGTGAAATTGAAATGACATTCAAGATTTTTAGTATTGTACAGTACGATGGCGACTTGTCCGGCTACTACAAGGGCACGGCGACCGTAATAGAATAACGATTTAATGAAGTATATTCATGAAGAAAATTTTACTGAAATATTTCAACCTGTTCGCTTTATCGGGACTGCTGTTGGCTTTCGTCGGATGCAGCGACGACAATGATTCGATAACTCCCGGGCCGGACGTGGAGGAAATGCCTTCCATCGGTACTTACTCTTTCCGGGGAGAGGCGAATAAGATTGTGACCGGTGTGGCTTCTGTGGATGGGGACTATTTAACTTGTGTCCTTTCTCCGGAAAAGATGGATGAGGGAAAGACTGATACTTATTTTGCTTTTTCTCTCCATTTGTATTGGGAAGGGCAGGTGGTGGATGCTTCTACGCTCTATCACAACGACCAGTATGTTTTTATCTACGAAGATCCGATTTATTATTACTCGCAGTATAAAAAGGTTACAGGGACGTTTTATGTGCAGCGTAACAGCGAAACGAATGTGACTGTCAAATTGAATCTGCGGCTTCATGACGGGGTCCGTTTTAAAGCGGAGGTCACTGCCGATTTAATGAAACCGTCGGGAGAAGAACCCTCGGAATAAGGCGGCTTCGGGCGATATTCTTGCCCGGTTATGAATTTATCTTTTAGACGCGGATGACGGACGCGGATTTTAAAATAGCTATGCAGCTTTAAAAATCTGCGTCATTCGTGTCATCAGTGTCATCCGCGTCATTCGTGTCTAAAAAATTACTTGTATGCCGGAGGGAAATCCTGTTCGGGCACTACGATGTCAAATATCCATTCAGATCACTCTATTTTCATTCCTTTCCGTGCCGTATTTGTTTTTTAGGGTTCTCCCAAAAACTTGAAGAATAGTCCAACTTGAGCCGGAGTAAGTAAGATTGCCTTTTCACTGTAGCCGGTTTGGGCAAGTGCGGCTTGTAATGCCGTATTTTGGGCAATCCAACTGCGGAGGGTGCGGCGTGCCGAAGCAGACTGTATGTGAGGCAGATAAAGTGTGGCCAGCTGACTTTTGCTGTAAGTCTGTATGCGGGGAGAGTTTGCCGTCTCCGACATTTCTTTTGGGCTGACGGAGGTTACTGTTGTTTCTGTTTTCATTGTCGGTACTTTCTATTATTAGTAGGTGTTCATAATTTGTTTATATCATAATTCGTTTATATCATAATTTAGGCACGGATTACTCCTAAAAAAATAGCCATTAATCAGTGACAGGAACTTATCTGTTTCTTTTAAGTTTATCCTGTGTGAATGCGAAGATACGCTTTTTTATGCCAAGTGGTTCTGCTTTGTACAGAAGCCTCTGTTGGCATAGCTTGTGTAGAAATTGTGCCTGTTTGTTGTCTCTTGTGATGAGTTGTCACATCGTGTTCCTCTGCTTTTTTCTTTTCATATACTTTTGCCTTCGTAATCGGTTACAGATAGAATTTATTCATTAATCATTAAAAAGAAGAAAGGAAAAAAAGTATGCCATTAATTTACAAACCGTATCAGGCAACGCTTGCCAACAAGGAAGGACAGAAACTTTATTATCCCCGTCTGGTGAAATTCGGGAAAATGGTCAATACGCAGAAAATGGCGGAATTGATTGCAGAAAAAGCCTCGCTGACGGCGGGTGATGTTCACAACGTCATTCGTAACCTGATGTCGGTGATGCGTGAACAGTTGCTCAATAGCCGCACGGTGCGCCTCGAAGGCTTGGGGACGTTTACTATGATTGCCAAGGCAAACGGAAAAGGGGTAGAGTTGGAAAATAAGGTCAGCAGTTCGCAGATCACTTCATTGCGTTGCCAGTTTACTCCCGAATACACCCGCGCCGCCAACGGAAGTGCTACCCGTGCGTTGACCACCGGGGTGGAGTTTGTGCACATCAAGGATGTAGCGGGTTCGTTTGTGGCCGACGATGTCATTGACAAAGAACCGGATGATGATAATAAACCTGGTGGTGGAAGCGGAGAAGCGCCGGACCCGGCAGCTTAACCGGGAGTTCAGCCGGCAGCTGAATCCGCAGGGACTAACTGATAAGTTTGTCGGGCAAACTAAAGCCCGAACATGACCGACGGTTGACGGTTGGCTGTCAAATTCCAACGGACATAAAACGGAATCCAACGGACATAAAACGGATTATTAACTTTTAAAAAGAAAACGGATGAGACTATTATTGGAGAAGTTGCTGGATATTCTTGAAGCAGTTCTGCGTTTCCGCCACCGGAGAAACGGCAAGGCAGAAAAGGATTAGCTAGCTGGAAAAGGCTTGGCATACCTGAAAAAAAAGGTATGAAACGGAATGACGTAAAAACATAGAACGTGCCGTCTGCACGTAGTTCGCGGAACAAGTAAAAATAAACGTGTAGCAACTCATAGAGTAAACATAAGTAAGGAGCAAGTAAAGAAGCTGTCTCGAATGGACGAGGCAGCTTTTCTTTTTGTATCCATTTATTTTCTTCTATTCTTGACCGTATTCAACAAAAAAACTCTATCTTTGTTTTATAATTGAGACACAGCATATAATGGGAAGATTTATCAATCCCTTTACCGATTTTGGCTTTAAGTTTTTATTCGGCAGAGAGGTAGAAAAGGAGTTGTTAATCGACTTCTTGAACGATTTGCTCGTAGGCGAGCACGTAATCACCGACATCAGGTTCCTTAACAACGAACAGCCGCCGGAAGTAAAAACAGAACGAGGTCTTATCTACGACATCTATTGCGTAACCGATACCGGTGAACGTATTATCGTAGAAATGCAGAACCGGGAACAGCCTTATTTTAAAGATCGTGCCCTCTTCTATCTTTCTAGGGCCATTACGCAGCAAGCGAAAAGGGGAGTTTGGAACTTCCAGTTGGATGCCGTGTACGGAGTGTTCTTCATGAATTTCGTGATGGATAAGGATATGCCCTCTAAAATCAGAACGGATGTCGTTCTTTCTGACAGGGATACGGGGAAGCTCTTCAGCAACAAGTTCCGGCAGATTTTTATCGAACTACCGAACTTCAACAAAGAAGAGGATGAATGTGAAAATGATTTTGAACGCTGGATTTATATACTAAAGCATATGGATACACTTGACCGGATGCCTTTCAAGGCTCGCAAGGCCGTCTTCGAGCGACTTGAAAAGTTGGCTTCCAAAGCAAATATGACCCAGGAGGAAAGAGCCCAGTATGAAGAAGAATGGAAAGTTTATAACGATTATTTTAATACGTTGGACTTTGCTGAACAGAAGGGCTTACAGAAAGGCTTACAAAAAGGATTACAGAAAGGTTTGCAAAAAGGTAAAGAAGAAACAGCTCGTAATTTGAAAGAATTAGGTGTGGCTGACGATATTATTATGAAATCTACCGGGCTTTCGAAAGAAGAAATAGAAAAATTATAATTTCTTTCATTCCATTGGGAAGAAAGGCTTGTCGAAAGTGAAAAAATAGTCTATAACTTATGAAGCAAAAGATAGTTGTGGAGACTTTTAACACATCCTTTTTTCGTTAAGAGTAAAGTATCTAAAAACTATATATGTCTTTGGGGTGAAATGAACGGATTTGGAATATTATCCACGTTAAAATCAGAAAAAAGTTTTCCGTTTTGGAAAACTTTCTGTATCAGTGAGAAAGAAAAGTTTCCCGAAATTTAATGTTAAAAGCTAACCAAGCTATGATATAATCTCCTATCTTTGTATCCGGTTTCGGAACTAAAAAGAGGTTTAGTCAATGAGGGAACGCTGTGCAAATCGGCGACAGTACCCGCTGCTGTAATTCTCTAAGAATCCGCACAATAGGCCACTGCATCGATGCCGGTGTGGGAAGGTGTTGCGGGGGAGGGATAAGTCAGAAGACCTGCCGAAGAGATTTTCTATTTTTAATTTATTAATGCTTTCGGGAGTTAAAGTTATGAACTACGCGGAAATTTGTATCATCAAACGTGATGGTAAAAGAGAAGATTTCTCTATCAGTAAGATTAAGAATGCAATCAGTAAAGCATTCAGTGCAAGTGGAATTCAGGATGAGCAGCAGTTGGTTGCTGACATCACCATGAATGTTATCAGTCAGTTTTCAACCCCCACGATCACCGTAGAAGAGATTCAAGACTTGGTAGAAAAGTCGTTGATGAAAGTGCGGCCGGAAGTAGCGAAGAAATACATCATCTATCGCGAATGGCGGAATACGGAGCGTGATAAGAAAACCCAGATGAAACAGGTGATGGACGGCATTGTGGCTATCGACAAGAACGATGTCAATTTGAGCAACGCCAACATGAGCAGTCACACGCCTGCCGGACAGATGATGACGTTCGCTTCCGAAGTAACTAAAGATTATACCTATAAATACTTGTTGCCGAAACGTTTTGCCGAAGCACACCAGTTGGGAGACATTCACATCCACGACCTGGATTATTATCCGACAAAGACGACAACCTGCATTCAATATGATATGGATGACCTCTTTGAACGCGGTTTCCGCACAAAGAACGGTAGCATCCGCACCCCGCAAAGCATCCAAAGCTATGCTACGCTGGCTACCATCATCTTTCAGACCAACCAAAATGAGCAGCATGGCGGACAGGCGATTCCGGCTTTCGACTTCTTCATGGCAAAAGGAGTGGCCAAATCTTTCCGCAAGCATCTGGCATCGTTCATCAACTTCTATGTGGCTATGGAAAACGGAAATCAGGCCGATGAAAAATCCATCCGTACGTTGATTAAAGAATACCTTCCGTCTATCAAGTCCACCGAGGCCGAACGCGAAACATTGCGCATCGCTCTGGTCGCTTTACAGATCATTATAGATAAGGAACACCTTGCCCGCATCGTCGAAAAAGCCTACCAGCAGACCCGTAAAGATACACATCAGGCAATGGAAGGATTCATCCACAACCTGAATACGATGCATTCTCGTGGCGGTAACCAAGTGGTATTCAGTTCCATCAACTACGGAACGGACACTTCTGCCGAAGGCCGCATGGTGATCGAAGAACTGCTGAAAGCTACCATTGAAGGCCTCGGCACCAGAGGAGAAGTGCCCGTATTCCCTATCCAGATATTCAAGGTGAAAGACGGCGTTTCTTACTCGGAGAAAGACTTTGAGAAAGCAATGAAAGCGGAGAACATCGAAGCGGCAATGACCGACAGTTACGAGGCTCCCAACTTCGACTTGTTATTAAAGGCTTGCCAGACTACTGCGAAAGCGTTGTTCCCGAACTTCATGTTCCTCGACACACCTTTCAACCAGAACGAGAAATGGAAAGCCGACGATCCGCAGCGTTACATTTACGAATTGGCAACAATGGGCTGCCGTACCCGTGTTTTTGAAAATGTGGCCGGAGAAAAATCTTCTTTAGGACGTGGCAATCTTTCGTTCACCACACTGAATATGCCAAGACTGGCTATCGAAGCCCGTATCAAAGCGGAAAATCTGGTAGAAGATGAACGCAACAAGGACGCCATCGAACAAAAAGCAAAAGAAATTTTCATCGAATCTGTACACCAAATGTCTGCGCTCGTGGCTGACCAGCTTTACGAACGTTATCAGTATCAGCGTACGGCCCTGGCACGCCAGTTCCCGTTCATGATGGGAAATAATGTGTGGAAAGGCGGTGGCGAACTGAATCCGAACGAACAGGTAGGAGACGCCTTGCGCAGCGGTACACTGGGGATCGGATTTATCGGCGGGCATAACGCGATGGTGGCTCTCTACGGACAAGGTCACGGACACAGCCAGAAAGCATGGGACACGCTGTATGAAGCGGTGATGGAAATGAATAAAGTGGTAGACGAATATAAAGAGAAATATAACCTGAACTACTCCGTTCTGGCTACTCCTGCCGAAGGACTTTCGGGACGTTTCACGAAAATGGACCGCCGGAAATATGGAAAAATCCCCGGAGTGACAGATCGCGACTATTATGTCAACTCTTTCCACGTAGACGTGAAAGAACCGATCAGCATCGTTGAGAAAATCAAGCGTGAAGCTCCGTTCCACGCTATTACGCGCGGCGGACACATCACGTATGTGGAGCTGGACGGTGAAGCGCAGAAGAATGTGCGTGCCATTGCCAAGATTGTGAAAGTGATGCACGACGAAGGAATTGGATACGGCTCTATCAATCACCCGGTAGACACTTGTCATAACTGTGGTTACAAGGGAGTTATCTTCGATAAATGCCCTGTATGCCAGAGTGAAAGTATTCTCCGTATGCGCCGTATTACCGGTTATCTGACGGGCGATTTAAGCTCTTGGAACTCTGCCAAACGGGCAGAAGAGAAGGACCGTGTAAAACATTTGTAGAATAAATGTTTGATAATTGATGAATGGATAATGAACGGTGCTTGATGAAAGCGTTACGGTTCATTATCCATTATTCGGTTATTACTTGCAGCACGTTACTCTCATCTTGTACTGTTCTGTAACGAGTATTTATTCCACATTTATATGGTTATCATCCATTCTCAAATCTTCATTTTCCATTAGCTATTAAAGAAGTGAATTTACTAGGAACTTATTCTGAAACGATTGTTGACGGTGAAGGTATCAGGTTTTCTATTTATCTTGCCGGCTGCTCCCATCATTGTCCCGGTTGCCACAACCCGGAGAGTTGGAATCCGGGAGCAGGAGAAGAACTGACGGAGGAGAAAATACAGTCCATCATTCGTGAAATCAAAGCGAATCCTTTGTTGGACGGCGTTACTTTTTCCGGCGGTGATCCGTTTTTTCATCCGGAAGCGTTCCTGCTTTTACTGAAACGGGTGAAAGAGGAAACAGGGATGAACGTGTGGTGCTACACCGGATACACATACGAAGAAATTAAGGCGCAGCCTCGTTTGAGTGCCGCTCTTGATTATATTGATGTATTGGTGGACGGACGCTTCGAACAGGCTCTTTTCTCTCCATATCTGGAGTTCAGGGGAAGCAGTAATCAGCGGATTTTGAAGCTGAAGTAAATGTAATTCGACATTTAGAGTAAGTTGAATCCAGTAGTTGAGCACTAAAAAAACTTATTTTTCAAAGGAAACAAAAACACCTGTACCGTTGTTTTGTTTACCTTTACGAAACCAAGTGAATCATTTTTCATCACAGAGTAACGCGGCGCTTTTTGGTAGCCGGTGGGGCTTGCGTCTGTGTTTGTGTCTGCTTGATGGTGAAGAAATAAACGACTACTTACAAGAATAAGTTTTTATGGTACAATCAATAAATCCAACTCAAAAAAACGATGAGACCGATGGCTTGCCAATGCCTAAACGTATTTGGGCGGTGGTGTCTGTCGGCTTCGCTCTTTGTATGTCAGTACTGGATATTAACATCGTCAATATCGTACTACCTACACTTTCGCATGATTTTGGGACTTCTCCCGCTGTAACCACCTGGATTATCAACGGCTATCAGCTGGCCATCGTTATATCGTTACTGTCTTTTTCCGCTTTGGGTGAAATCATCGGTTACCGGAAAGTCTTTCTTTCGGGCATCGGACTGTTTTGCGTCACTTCATTGATCTGTGCCTTGTCCGATTCGTTTTGGACTTTGACGGTTGCCCGTATCTTTCAAGGGTTCAGCGCTTCCGCCATCACTAGTGTGAATACGGCACAGCTGCGTTACATCTATCCGAAGAGCCAGATCGGGCGGGGGATGGGGATCAATGCAATGGTAGTCGCCATATCGGCTGCCGCCGGACCATCTGTGGCGAGCGGTATTCTTTCCATTGCCAGTTGGCACTGGTTGTTTGCCATCAATGTGCCGTTGGGACTCACTGCATTGCTTCTCGGCATCAAACACCTGCCACGACAGGAGGAGCGTACGAAACGTAAATTCGATTATATCAGTGCCATCGCGAATGCGGTCACTTTCGGTCTGCTCATTTACACGCTGGACGGATTTGCCCACCATGAGAAAATGGACTTCCTTTTCATTCAACTGATTGTGTTGGCAGTGGTCGGTACCTACTACGTGCGCCGACAACTGACGCAGACCACTCCGCTGCTCCCTCTTGATCTGCTGCGGATTCCGATTTTCCGGCTGTCCATCCTGACTTCCATCTGTTCTTTCATAGCACAAATGACAGCGATGGTTTCTTTGCCTTTTTTCCTCCAGAACACTTTGGGACACAGCGAAGTCATGACCGGACTTCTACTCACACCGTGGCCGTTGGCTACGCTTGTCACGGCTCCATTGGCAGGATATCTTGTCGAGCGCATCCACCCTGGTATCTTGGGAAGTGTCGGGATGGCTCTGTTTGCCGTCGGGCTTTTCTCGCTTTCCAGTCTGACTGCCGAGTCGTCCGATATTAGTATCATTCTGCGTTTGATGCTGTGTGGGGCAGGCTTCGGATTGTTCCAGACACCGAACAACAGTACGATTATCTCTTCCGCTCCTACGCAACGTTCGGGCGGAGCCAGTGGTATGTTGGGAATGGCCCGCTTGCTGGGACAGACCACCGGGACAACATTGGTCGCATTGCTTTTCAGCTTTGTCGCTCATGACCGGAGTACGGCTGTCTGCCTTATGGTAGGAAGTGGATTTGCTGTTGTGGCGGCTATCGTCAGCAGCTTGAGACTATCGCAGCCTTCCACTCTATAAAAAAAGTATCCCGGATGAGAGAGGAGTGAATACCTGTTCTCATCCGGGATTGTTTTTTTATGTCTTTCTTCTGTCGTTTGGTCTGTTAGAAGAAGAACCTTAGAATATCGTTGAAGTTAGCCCATATCAACAGACCGAAGAGTAGAATCATACCGGTCATTTGAGCGTATTCCATAAATTTGTCGCTCGGTTTGCGGCGCGCTATCATCTCGTAGAAGAGGAAGAGCACGTGGCCGCCGTCCAATGCGGGGATAGGGAGGATATTCATGAAAGCCAGAATGATGGAAAGGAAGGCTGTCATATACCAGAACTGGTGCCAATCCCATGTAGCGGGGAAGATGCTGCCGATCGTTCCGAAGCCACCTAGCTGTTTGGCTCCTTCTTTCGAGAAGAGGTATTTCATGTTTCCTACATATCCTTTCAGGGTCTTTACGCCGAGGGAGACACCTGCCGGGAAGGATTCGAAGAAAGTATATTCTTTTTTCACCATAGGGAGCAGGCGGTCTGTGACGAGACAGGCAGTTACACCCATCAGGTAGGCGGAGTCTACACGCATATTCAATGTGTCGGTTACGCCGCCACGCACATAGGTCAGTGTAATCAGGCGCGGATCTATGCTGTCTTTGAGCAGGGTTTCCGCGTTTTTCTTACGTTCTGCCATCGCTTCTTTGAAGTCGGAAAAAGAAATCGGTGTTCCGTTCAGGGCGATAATGCTGTCGCCTGGTTGGATGCCTGCTTGTGCGGCAGGAGAATTCACCATCACACTGTCTATCACATACGGGAAACGGTAGGAGGCAAAACGGATGCTGTCTGCCAGAAGGCGTTGCATCAAGTCTTCAGGGATATAAACGGAGGCTTTCGCGCCGTTGCGGATAACGCTTACTTCGCGGGCGTCGGCAATCTGGCTCAACATATCGCCGTCATAACGTTCAAAAGGAACGCCGTCGGCAGAAAGAAGGATGTCGCCGTCCTGAAAACCTACGGATTTGGCCGTTTCGTTGAAATCCATACCGAGAGGAGCTTCCTGCACCTTTATATATTGGTCGCCCCACGCAAATAGAATCATCGAGTAGATGAACAGGGCCAACAGGAAATTGAACAGTACGCCACCCACCATGATTAGCAGGCGTTGCCACGCCGGTTTGGAACGGAACTCCCACGCTTGTTCGGGTTGTTTCATCTGCTCGGTATCCATCGACTCGTCAATCATACCGGCTATCTTGACATAACCGCCCAATGGCAGCCAACCTACTGCATATTCTGTGTCACTTTTCTTGGGCTTGAATTTAAACAGGGTGAACCAGGGGTCAAAAAATAAGCAGAATTTTTCTACACGCACCTTAAACAAACGGGCAAAAAGAAAATGCCCGCCTTCATGAATGATAACGAGCAAAGATAAGCTCATAATCAATTGCAGGGCACGAATCAAAAATGTTTCCATATAGTCTATTTACAATTTAAAGCCTTCACTGGATTCTCTGCCAAAGAGAAGATATAAAGGCTATTTTCAATTTATATTAATACTAATCAATTTCTCTATTTTCTTTATTCCTCTACGAAATGAATTATATCAGACTTGCTGCTATCTTTCTTGCTTCCGCATCGGTAGCCACATAATCATCGTAGGTCGGGTTGGCAATGAAGGTAACCTGTTCCATTGTTTTTTCTATCACGTCGCTCATGCCGAGGAAGCTGATGCCGTCTTTCAGGAAAGAGGCTACCACTACTTCATTGGCGGCATTAACGATGCAAGGCATGTTCCCTCCGCGATACATCGCTTCGTAAGCGAGTGCCAGATTGCGGAAACGTTTCGTGTCGGGTTGCTCAAACGTCAGGTTCGTGCATTTGGAGAAATCGAGCCTGTCGAAAGAAGAACTGATACGGTCGGGATAGGAGAATGCATACTGGATGGGCAGGCGCATATCGGGCATGCCCAACTGTGCTTTTACAGCTCCGTCTTCAAACTGCACCATCGAGTGAATGACTGATTGCGGATGCACAACCACCTCAATCTGACTGGGTTGAACACCGAACAACCATTTGGCTTCGATCACTTCAAAACCTTTATTCATCATAGAAGCAGAATCAATCGTGATTTTTGCTCCCATTTCCCAATTGGGATGTTTCAAGGCCTGTGTCTTAGTCACAGACTTCAATTGTTCCAAAGTGTAAGTGCGGAACGGACCTCCGGAGGCAGTCAATATCACTTTCTCAATCGGATTGCCCACTTCTCCCGCTAAACACTGAAAAACGGCGGAGTGTTCAGAGTCTACCGGCAGAATCGGAGTGCGATATTGTTGTGCCAGCTGGTTAATCAGTTCACCTGCTACTACCAATGTTTCTTTATTTGCCAACGCAATCGCTTTCTTGGCGCGGATCGCGTTGATTGTCGGCTTCAGTCCGGCATAACCGACCATGGCTGTCAATACCATATCAATAGGACCTGCTTCCACAATCTGACAGATAGCGTCGGTTCCTGCGTACACCTTGATAGGCAGGTCGCTCAATGCTTCTTTCAGTTCGGAATACTTTTCTTCGTTGGCTATCACTACCACTTCCGGCTGGAACTTCCGTGCTTGGGCAATCAGTAGTTCCACACGATTGTTGGCTGTCAGTGCGTATGCTTCGTACAGGTCGGGATGCTCTTCGATGACTTGCAAAGCCTGCGTCCCGATAGAACCTGTGGAGCCTAGAATAGCTATTTGTTTCTTCTTTTTATTAGTCTCTATATTCATTTTATCTATTTCTTCCTATTTTGTTGACAAACATATCATCGCTGATTATCACTTATATCTCATCACTCGCCATATCTCATCATTCATCATTGATAATCTAAAAAACAATGTATTTTTCCGGATTCACCGGATGACCTTTATACCAAAGTTCGAAGTGCAGGTGCGGCCCTGTACTAAGTGTTCCGCTATTTCCTACCAGGGCGATGGCTTCGCCTCCTTTCACCCGTTCACCTTCCTTTTTCAGGAGAGAACCACAGTGTTTGTAGATCGAAATTAAATCCTGGTTGTGTTGCACGCCAATCAGATAACCGGTTTCAGCCGTGTATGTACTAAGGATGACGGTTCCGTCCATGGTTGCCAGTACGCTTTCGTTGGGATTGGCGGCAATGTCAGTGCCGTAATGTTTCTTTTCGGCATTGAAGTGGTCGGACACCATGCCTCGTGTCGGACGGTATAATATCAATCCGGTCACGTCCGGTTGGGAAGTGATGGAGGTCAGATTGTATTTTTCATTCTCCTCATATTGGCGGCGGAATTCTTCTTCCCGCTTGGTTCGTTCCATCAACGTGTCTTCACGGGCAGCAGTCAGCGAATCAAGCGTTTGCACGCTGTCGATAGGCACTTTCCCGCTGAAAATGTCCTGAATATTCATGATGTAGAGGTTCTGCTTGTTGAGCACTTGTTGCAAAGAGTCTACACGCAGCGCATTGTCTACGATCTGTGTACGGACTTCACTGTTCATATATCCCGGAAGATAATTGCGTAACGGGGTGAAAGTAATGATGCAGGAAGCAATCAGGAAAAGCACTGCCAGCACGCAAAGTAAAACGGATAGTCCATTGAGCTTGGATACACGAAGTCCGACAATTTCTTCAAGTGTATTTTCATTAACGATCGTTAGTTTATACTTGAACTTGAAATTTTTCCAGAAAGCTTTACTTCGTCTTCTCTTTGGCATCTCGGATATTTACTATTTTACGATTTACTATTTATTATTTTCAGTTGATGAGTGGCTCATCGTTTTATTTGTTCTCATCGGTCATCTTCCAACTCTTCCAGATTGAGTAACCCTTCGGGAAGTTCCACGGTGATGAGTTTCTGTTTCTGATCTATTCCTACGATAAATTCCTCTTGGGCGGGAACGAGTAGTTCCTCTTCTTCTCTTTCAACCACAAAAAGGGTGTTTACCGTAGTGTTATCTACATCTATCACTTCTCCTAGAGGTCCGTGATGAATGTCTTCCATTTGGAAACCGATAAAGAAGTTCCAGGACAATTCGCCGTCTTCCGCTTCTTCCGCATGCTTTACGGGGAAGTAAACTTCGATGTTGGTGAACATTCGGGCACGTTCGGCGGTGTCTATTCCTTCCAGTTTTACCAAAGCGGTGGAGTCGGAACGGAAACGGTACTCTTCAATGAAGAAGGGCACGAAAATACCGTCGAGCAGGCATATCAGATAATCGCAGTCCACGCGGTCGAAAATGTCGTCGGTAAACGTAAACTGCAATTCGCCGTGAATACCATGCGGTTTATTGAATAATCCTATCTTATATACTTCTTCTTTCTTTATCATATTCGGGTGATTCTGGCTCCGATAGCGTTCAGACGTCCTTCGATGTTCTGATAACCACGGTCTATCTGTTCGATGTTACTAATGGTACTGGTTCCTTCGGCGCTCATGGCGGCAATCAGAAGGGCGATACCGGCACGTATATCCGGTGAAGTCAGGCGGGCACCACGCAACTTGAAGCCATGATTGTGTCCGATGACTACGGCACGGTGAGGGTCGCAGAGGATGATCTGTGCACCCATATCGATTAGCTTGTCCACAAAGAACAGGCGGCTTTCGAACATCTTCTGATGGATCAGTACGCTGCCTTTGGCTTGTGTGGCTACAACGAGCATCACACTAAGCAAGTCGGGAGTCAGTCCCGGCCAGGTGGCGTCGGCTATCGTCATGATGGAGCCGTCGATGAATGATTCTATCTGGTAGGTTTCCTGTGCGGGAACATAAATGTCATCTCCTCTCTGTTCGAGCTTGATGCCTAGGCGGCGGAAGCTCTCGGGGATGATTCCAAGGTTCTCGTAAGAAACGTTCTTGATGGTAATTTCGCTTTTTGTCATGGCTGCCATACCGATAAAACTGCCGACTTCAATCATATCGGGCAATACGGTGTGTTGCGCGCCATGCAATTCTTCCACACCTTCAATAGTAAGCAGGTTGGAGGCAATTCCGCTGATTTTCGCTCCCATCCGGTTGAGCAACCGGCAGAGTTGTTGCACGTAAGGTTCGCAGGCAGCGTTGTAGATGGTAGTAGTGCCTTTGGCAAGCACGGCAGCCATTACGATATTGGCTGTTCCGGTGACGGATGCTTCGTCCAGCAGCATATAGCTTCCTTGAAGTCTGTCGGCTGTTATTTCATAAATGCCCCGTCCTTCATCATAACGGAAGTCCGCTCCTAAATTCTGAATACCTACAAAGTGGGTGTCCAAACGGCGGCGACCGATTTTATCTCCTCCCGGCTTGGATATCAACGCTTTGCCGAAACGTGCCACCATAGGGCCAATCAGCATGACAGAGCCTCGCAGACTGGAGCATTTCTTTAAAAACTCATCGCTTTCCAGATAAGCCAAGTCTACATTCTCTGCTTTAAAACTATAAGAATCAATGCCTTTCTTTGCAACCGTCACTCCCATCTCGCGCAAGAGCTGAATCAAGTTGTTGACATCAAGAATGTCAGGTATATTGTTCACCGTTACTTCCTCTGCGGTTAGCAATGTGGCACAGATTATCTGCAAAACTTCGTTTTTAGCTCCTTGCGGGTGAATCTCTCCGCAAAGCCGATGTCCTCCTTCGATTACAAATGAAGCCATTAATTAAAGTATTAAGTGTGATTAAAGTATTAAGTATCAAGTATTAAGTATTAACCGTACGGTATCGCACGCTAAGTAAATAAGTAAAAGAAATCCAACCAGTGCCAACAAATGGCTGCGATTAATACTTAATACTTTATACTTAATACTTAATTTCCTATTTTCTTAGTATCTTCTTTTGTTGTTCTGACGATTATTGGTATAGTTCGTCTTCGGACGATAATTCTGGTTCAGGCGTTCTGCCATTAGCCGGACGATATCGTCAGTCATTTGGAGTTCCCCGTTGGAGAGTTCGTACAGGTCTTCGGCGATCTTTTTGTCGTCCACTGTATCTTTGTTCCATGCCAGGTAGTCCTTCTTCATGTGGTTGCAGATGAGGGCAATCAGGTTTCTCTTTTCGTTTCCTTCGGGGAATTCGATTGCTTTCTTTATCAGCACTTCCAGTGTGCGTCCGTAGTGGCGATAACGCATACGGGCAGTGGAGTAGGGGATCGGATCCGGACGGGTCACCAAGTTGTCCTTACGGATGATTTCATACGGGTAGTCAATATCCAGCTCAAAACCGGACATGATAGCCAGATGATCCCAGAGCTTGTGCTTGAAGTCGGGCACATCACGCAAATGGGGGAACATATTTCCCATAATGTTGATGATGGTGTTGGCACAACGCTGACGTTCTGCACGATCCTGAATGGTCAACGCATAATCTACCATGTTCTGGATGCTACGCCCGTATTCGGGAAGCGGCATTCTTTTCTGTTGAGTATTGTATTGCATTTATTTAATTGAAAGTTTAAAATTAAAAATTAAAGAAGTTTTTTTGGCATGGAAGCAACGAATTCTTTCAGGTAGAAAGGTTCGAAGTAAGCCACGTCTTTATAATCTTCGTCGGCTATTGCTTTTTCTGCCAGCGGGAACATCATTTTAGCCAACGGGTGAATATTGTCGATAAAATGTGCGTTCGGATGCGTGATCTGTTCGCGGCATTTGTCGGCCCCGTTTCCAAAGAAATAAACCGGCTGCTCGTTCAGAAACTCCAAGTAAGAGTTTTCGTCTACAATATCGGCAGCTACTGCACGTTTCACCTGAAGTCTGCGGTCATAAACGGCTGCGTATACTTCCATGCGGCGGGCGTCGATCATCGGACAAAGCAAAGCGTCCTCGGGCAAGTCGTGATACAACAACACCGGAACAGTCAATACTTCCAGCGTCGGAATACCGATCAATGGGACGTTACGTCCGTAACAAACTCCTTTCGCCATAGAAACCCCGATTCGAAGTCCGGTGTAAGAACCTGGCCCGCAGCTCACTGCGACTGCATCCAAAGGGATGGCATGACTGTCTATGAAAGACAACGCTTCATCTACAAAAACTCCTAAAGACACGGCGTGTGAAGGGCCTTTCAAATCTTCTTTCACAAAAATCGTCTGTCCGTCTTGACTGGCCGCTACCGAGCAAACAGAGGTAGAGGTTTCAATATTCAGTATACACGACATAAAAATCAGCTTATTAAATTGTCGCAAATTTACATGATTATTTCCAATTCTTAAAATATTCGTGTACTTTTGCACAAAACTTTAAGGTTATGATACAGTCTATGACAGGATACGGCAAAGCTACGGCCGAACTTCCTGATAAAAAAATAAATGTAGAAATCAAGTCGCTCAACAGCAAGGCAATGGATTTATCCACTCGCATCGCTCCGGCGTATCGTGAAAAAGAGATTGAAATCCGTAATGAGATTTCTAAAGTGCTGGAACGTGGAAAGGTTGATTTCAGCCTGTGGATCGAGAAGAAAGAAACGGCAGAAAATGCGACTCCTATCAATCAAGTATTGGTGGAAGGTTACTACAAACAGATTTTGGCAATCTCGCAGAATCTTGGTATTCCTGTTCCTGCCGACTGGTTTCAGACATTGCTCCGTATGCCGGATGTGATGACTAAAACGGAAATCCAGGAACTGACCGACGAGGAATGGAAAATGGTGCATGCCACTGTGCTCGATGCTATCAGTCATCTGGTAGATTTCCGCAAACAGGAAGGTGCTGCACTGGAAAAGAAGTTCCGTGAAAAGATCGCCAATATCTCAAGCCTGCTCGAAAAGATCGCTCCTTACGAAAAAGAGCGTGTGGAAAAAGTGAAAGAACGCATCACGGATGCTCTCGAAAAGACATTAAGTGTGGATTACGACAAGAACCGCTTGGAGCAGGAATTGATCTATTACATTGAGAAACTGGATGTCAATGAAGAAAAACAACGCCTTAGCAACCATCTGAAATATTTCATCAGTACAATGGAAAGCGGTAACGGACAAGGTAAGAAACTTGGTTTTATCGCCCAGGAAATGGGTAGGGAAATCAATACGTTAGGTAGCAAGTCCAATCATGCCGAAATGCAGAAAATCGTTGTTCAGATGAAAGATGAGTTGGAGCAGATTAAGGAGCAGGTGTTGAACGTGATGTAATTTACTCACAATAAATTCATTTACGATTAGACGATTTACGATGTACGATTGAAGTTAGTATTGCGAAATAATAGTGTACACATTTGGATATTTATAAATTCAAAAAATAATATCAATCGTACATCGTAAATCGTCTAATCGTAAATAACTTAATGTCAAATAAACTTTAATAATGACCGGTAAACTAATTATTTTCTCTGCCCCGTCAGGTTCGGGCAAATCTACTATTATCAATTATCTGCTGACGCAGAATTTGAATCTTGCATTTTCTATTTCTGCTACCAGCCGTCCTCCGCGTGGTACGGAGCAGCACGGAGTGGAATATTTCTTTCTTACGCCGGAGGAATTCCGTTGTCGCATTGAGAACAACGAATTTTTGGAGTATGAGGAAGTATATAAGGACCGTTATTACGGAACGTTGAAGGCACAAGTGGAAAAGCAACTGGAAGCAGGTCAGAATGTAGTGTTTGACGTTGATGTGGTAGGTGGATGTAATATCAAGAAGTTTTATGGTGACCGTGCGTTGTCAGTGTTCATTCAACCGCCTTCGGTGGAAGAATTACGTTGCCGGTTGGAAGGACGCGGAACGGATGCTCCGGAAGTCATTGAAAGCCGTATTGCTAAGGCGGAATACGAATTGGGGTTTGCTCCGCAATTCGATTGTGTGATTGTCAATGACGATTTGGAAGCTGCGAAGGCAGAAGCGTTGAAAGTAATCAAAGAGTTTTTAGCCGAAGAATAAGACTTGAGAATGTACAAGAAGAACTGTAACACCCGAAAATGGATGTATCTGTGTGCCGTCACCGGTGTGATGAATCTTCTTGCTTTTATTGTATGCCTTTATTTTCAACAATGGGTCATAAGCGGCATTGCGCTACTTCTCACAATCAGACAAGCTATTGTTTTACCGAAGTGGAGAAAGAAAATAAAGCAAGAAAGAATAGCGGAAAATGAATCAAGTTAAAACAAGAAAAACCGGAATCTTCAGCGGGTCATTCAATCCGATTCATATCGGGCATCTCGCTTTAGCCAATTACCTTTGTGAGTATGAAGGGTTGGATGAAATATGGTTTATGGTAAGTCCGCAGAATCCTTTGAAAACGAAGGCTGAATTATGGAGTGACGAGCTTCGTCTTCAATTAGTGGAGTTATCCATCAGTGATTATCCTCGTTTTCGAGCTTCAGACTTTGAATTTCATTTGCCCCGTCCTTCGTATAGCGTATATACACTGGAAAAACTTCGTGAAACGTATCCTAACCGGGAATTTTATTTCATTATCGGTTCCGATAATTGGGAACGTTTTGGACGCTGGTATCAGTCCGAACGCATCATTAAAGAGAATCAACTCCTCATTTATCCTCGTCCCGGCTTTCCGGTAAAAGAAGAGGAATTGCCGGAAACCGTGCGTCTCGTTCATTCCCCTGTTTTTGAAATCAGTTCCACTTTTATTCGGGAAGCCTTGAGTGCAGGGAAAGATATTCGTTACTTCCTGCATCCGAGAGCTTGGGAGGCTATTAAGAAAGATAATATACGCCTTTGAATATATTATAATATGTGTCCGGCAGAATATAACGGATAATTTGTCAGCCACTCTTGTTCCCGATAATCTGACATGGAAAAACGGATGCCATGTAGTTCTGGATTCTTTTCAACAAAAGAACGCAGACTTTTCGACTGTAAATTTTCTTCAGCTTTCACTTCGACCGGAATAATACAGATTTCTTTTTGCAAAAGGAAATCCAATTCTCCTTTGGAAGTATCTGAAGACCAGTAATAGATATTCAAGCCTTTCACTGATTTCAGTTGTTGTAACACATATTGTTCGGTAATTGCTCCTTTATAATCGGTAAATAAAACATTGCCTTCCAATAATGCTTGTGGGGGGAGTCCGCTCATTGCTCCCATTAATCCGGTGTCTAGCATAAACAGTTTGAATGCGGAAAAATCTTCGTAGGCCGATAAAGGTATTCCACCTTTCTTTACCCGGTTTACTTTATAAATAAGACCGGCATCTATCAGCCATTCTATGGCCAGTTCAAAATCCTTGGCTCTTGCTCCTTCTTTTATAACTCCATAAATGAATTTGCGATTTTCTTTAGCCAGTTGTGCAGGAACCGAACGCCACACCATACGAATCCTAGGGACTTCGGCAATAGGAGCGTGTTTGGAAAAATCACGGTCATAAGAATCCAGTATGTTTTGTTGCAACTGGCGGACTTCGGTATAGTCTTTATGCTCAATAAATGCATTGACTACTTCGGGCATTCCTCCTACGAAATAGTACTGTTTAAGGAAGTCGGTGAATTTAGAACGGAAGGTAGAAATGAGGTTCCAATCTTGCTTTGCAAGCAAGCTGACAAAAGACTCTTGTCCGATAGCTTCTAAAAACTCGGAAAAAGAAAGTGGATATAGGTCTATAAAATCGACTTTTCCCACCGGGAAAGAGTCATTTTGATGCATAGCGATGCCCAGTAAAGAACCAGCTGCAATAACATGATACTGTGGCGCTTTCTCCAGGAAATATTTCATGGCTGTCAAGCCGCGTGGGGCTTCCTGAAGTTCGTCAAAAAGAATTAAGGTATCTGTATCTACTACTTTTCCGGTTACTAACTGGATAGCCATCAAAATACGTTCGATATCAAAATCTTTTTGAAAAACCTCTTTCATCACTTCATTGTCTTCGAAGTTGATGTAGGCAAACTGTTTGTAAGCAGTAGCCGCAAACTCTTTCATAAGCCATGTCTTTCCTACCTGACGGGCTCCGCGAATAATCAAAGGCTTTCGTGTAGACTTTTCTTTCCAATCGTACAATTGTTGCATTGCATTTCTTCTCATACTTCTTTCTTTTATTGTCAGCTACTTATAGGTACAAATGTAAGCACTAAAAAGGATAATAACAAAAAGTCATACCCTAAAAGTGTGGTATTTAACAAAAAGTCGACCCTAAAAGTGTGGTATATTATAGAAAGTCGTATCAGAAAAGTGTATGATGCTGCTATTTCTGTTTGTTATTGTACCAAGTTACGATACCTTACTCCGTCAATCGATGAAGAGTTATGACGATGATTTCTGCCGGAGCACCGACACGGATCGGTAACTTTGAAGTTCCTATTCCGTTTGTTATAATCAAAGGTATTTTTGCTGTATTATATGCCAGTCCGGTGATAAAACGATTGCCGTAGTGTGAGTTCAGTGCCGGGGCGACTCCGAATACACGGACTTGTCCGCCGTGTGTATGTCCTGCGAGAGCGAGGTCTGTATTGGCTACTGAAACATCTTCTATGTAATCCGGCGTATGAACTAGTAAGATGACAAAATCTTTGGGAGAGAGTGCCAAAGTGGGTGATACTCCGTTGCGCCCCAGATCGAAAGGATTGCGCACTCCGGCGATAATAATCTGCTGGCCGTCTTTACGCAGCGTGTCCACTTCGTGTTCTAACGGACGCATTCCGTAATGTTTCATAGTGTTCACAATTTCGTCGTGGCAACGTTCGTAATCATTATTACCCATCACTCCATAGGTTCCCATTGGTGTCTTTACACGTGCCAGTGCGGAAAACAAAGGTTCTACATATTCGCAACCTTCCTGATAATCACCACCCATCAAAAGAACATCTGCTTTTTGGGCAATCAATAGACGGACAAGATCGTTCAATCCTTTCTCTTTCAGCAGGCTTTTGTAATGTAAATCGGAAATAAAAGCGATGCGGAAACCTTCAAAAGCTTCAGGGACATCGCGGTGGGTGAAGTCGTATTTTACTACACGATCCACTCCTGTATAAACAGATGACACATCTACGCTGGAAGAGGTTATTTGGGTTCCACGGAGCATCCGGTCGGATTCGTACGCGTCGGTATCAGTCTCCTTTTTCTTTGTATGTTGCTTTTTGTTTTTAGAAACAGCCAGTGCTTTGAGTTTCGAGTGGTCGGGAGCGAACAGTCCGGCAATGGCGTTAGTCGTATCCGGATAAATGGAATCAGTATGTAAGACAGGGCGTGGCAAGCTAGCCACCATATTCTTTTTCGACTTGCAGGAAACAAGCAAAAGCAATGCCAACAGGATAACAGGGTAGATTGTTTTCTTCGTCAGTGGATAAATCGTTTTCTTCATCAATGGGGTATTTATTCTTTTCATCAATAGGGTATTTATTTTCTCCATCACAGGAGCATTTATTTTCTTCATCTTCTCTTAGTTTGAAGTTTTCTGGGGTGCAAAGATACGAAAAATCATGTATCTTTGTCCGTCAAAACTCTTTATAATATATTAAAGTATGGAAGAAGTAAAGCGTAACTCGCTACAAGCATGGATATTAGCTGCACGTCCCAAAACTCTTACAGGAGCCGTTACCCCTGTTCTGATAGGTACAGCTCTCGCTGCGATGGACGGGCATTTTCACTGGTTGCCGGCACTGATCTGCTGTCTGTTCGCAAGTCTGATGCAAATTGCCGCTAATTTCATCAATGACCTTTTCGACTTCCTCAAAGGGACAGATCGGGAAGATCGCCTGGGACCCGAACGTGCTTGTGCACAGGGATGGATTTCTCCGCAAGCGATGAAAACCGGGATTATTATTACGGTTGCTCTTGCCTGTCTCATCGGTTGCACATTACTTTTCTTTGCCGGATGGGAACTGATTGTCGTAGGAGTGCTTTGTGTATTATTCGCTTTTCTTTATACCACCGGCCCTTATCCTCTTTCTTACAACGGCTGGGGAGATGTACTGGTGATTGTCTTCTTTGGATTTGTGCCTGTTGGCGGAACATATTACGTGCAAGCGCTAACATGGACGCCGGATGTCACTATCGCCTCTCTGATTAGTGGACTATTGATTGATACGCTACTGGTAGTCAATAACTACCGTGACCGGGAAGCGGATGCGCGCAGTGGAAAAAGAACAGTGATCGTTCGTTTCGGTGAGAAGTTCGGCCGTTATTTTTATTTGATGCTGGGTGTTACAGCTTCTCTTCTCTGTCTGTGTTTCCTTCGTGAAGGTCATTTTTTAGCCGCTCTTCTTCCGCAACTCTATTTGATTCCTCATTTCCTCACCTGGAAACGGATGGTGAAAATATATAGTGGTAAAAAATTAAACAGCATATTAGGCGAGACTTCGCGTAATATGCTGTTTATGGGTGTTCTTATTGCAATAGGAATGTTGGTAAGTTGAAAATCATTTCCCATACATCTTTTCGTAGTAACCCTGATAATCTCCGCTAGTAACTTCTTCCACCCAAGCCTGGTTGGCCAAGTACCATTCGATTGTCTTTACGATACCGACTTCGAATTTTGTTTCAGGATACCATCCTAAAGCATTTGTAATCTTTGTAGGATCGATGGCGTAACGTTGGTCATGCCCCAGACGGTCTTTAACGAACGTAATCAGATCTTCATTGATCCAGTCGATCGAAATATTTCCGTTTTCGTCTTTCACCTTCTTTTTGAGAACCTGGCGATATTCGGGATTCTCTGCCATCAGACGGTGGATAGTTGAAATAGTCAGTTTTACGATTTCGAGGTTTGTCTTTTCGTTATGTCCGCCAACGTTGTACACTTCTCCGTCTTTACCTTCACGTACAACGAGATCAATCGCTTTGCAGTGATCTTCTACATAAAGCCAGTCGCGTACATTACTGCCGTCACCGTAGACGGGGAGATGTTTTCCTTCGAGGATATTCTTGATAATCAACGGAATCAATTTCTCCGGGAAATGGTACGGACCATAGTTGTTTGAGCAGCGGGTAATTGTTACCGGCATTTTATAAGTATCATGGTAAGCCATCACTACCATGTCTGCGCTAGTCTTAGAGGCACTGTACGGGCTGTGAGGACAAAGCGGAGTTGTTTCTGTGAAATACCCTTCGGCTCCCAGTGAACCATACACTTCGTCGGTGGATACCTGATGATAGCGTACACCTTTTCTCCAGGTAGGATATCCTTGTTCATCTTTTCCCATTACCCATGCGCGGCGTGCACAATCCAATAAGTTCTGTGTTCCGAGAATGTTGGTAATCAGAAACAGTTGCGGATTTTCAATGCTGCGGTCAACGTGACTTTCGGCAGCGAAATTCACCACATAATCAAAACGATACTCAGCAAAAAGACCGTCTACCACATCACGGCTGCAAATGTCTCCTTTGATAAAGACGCAGCGTTCGTTGTCGATGTCTTTGGCAATCGTTCCTAAGTTACCTGCATACGTCAAAGCATCCAATATCACGACTTTGATGTCGTTATGTTTGGCCAAGATGTATTTGATGTAATTTGCCCCGATAAATCCTGCGGCACCGGTCACTAGATAAGTTTTCATATTTTATTCTATTATGTTGATTTTAGGATTGTTTTGCCAATTCGATAAGATACTTTCCGTACTCGGTCTTTTCGAGTTGTTGACCTAACAGAAGCAATTGCTCCGTCGGAATCCATCCCTGACGCCAGGCGATTTCTTCAATACAGCTGACGTAGAAACCTTGCCGGTTCTGAATAGTAGCCACGAAGTTGGATGCTTCCAGCAGACTGTCGCAGTTACCCGTATCCAGCCATGCAAATCCGCGGCCGAAGAGTTCCACTTTCAATGTGCCTTCTTCCAGGTACAGGCGATTCAGGTCTGTAATCTCATATTCTCCACGTGCTGAAGGACGAAGAGCTGCTGCTTTTTCCGTCACACTGGCATCATAGAAATAGAGTCCGGGAACGGCATAATTACTTTTCGGCATTTCCGGTTTTTCTTCCAGTGAAATAACTTTCCCTTGTTCGTTAAATTCCACTACACCATAAGCGCGCGGGTCTTTTACATAGTAGCCGAAGATGCAGGCGCCTTTTTCTATATTGGCAGCCCGGCGGAGCATGGCAGAAAAGCCTTGTCCGTAAAACATATTATCCCCAAGAATCAGACAGCCCGGTTCACCGTTCAGGAAATCGGCTCCCAATACGAAAGCCTGTGCCAGTCCGTTAGGTTGTTCCTGTATTTTGTAGGAGAAAGACATACCCAGCTCCTCACCCGTTCCCAGCAAATCCCGGAACATAGGCAAGTCACGTGGAGTCGAAATAATCAACACTTCGCGTATTCCTGCCAACATCAGTGTCGACAATGGATAGTAAATCATCGGCTTGTCATACACAGGCATGATTTGTTTGGAAATCGCTTTGGAAAGCGGATAAAGTCGGGTGGCACTACCACCGGCCAGAATAATTCCTTTCATGTTCGTCTGAGTTATTCATTAACAGTGTGCAAAGGTCGGAAAGAATTCCGACGTGGCAAAATTTTAAAATAATTTTTCAGTCAGGCGGGGACATTTATTTTATTTGTCCGCCAGTTCGATAACTTCCAAGTCCTGAAACGCCCCTTGATTGATAACAAAACGCACCAAAGTCCGCACCTTATGGAAACCAGACATACCTGCAGCTCCCGGATTGATATGTAACATATCCAGCGTTTTATCATACTTCACCTTTAATATATGCGAATGTCCGCTGATAAAAAGCTTGGGCGGTCGCGTCATCAGACTACCGATGATGGAAGGATCGTACTTTCCCGGATAACCGCCGATATGTTTTATCAGTACTTCCGCACCATCCACCGTGAAACGATTTATTTGAGGATACAGTTTTCTGATTTCCTGTCCGTCAATGTTTCCGTACACCGCCCGGAATGGACGGAATGCGGCTAACTTTTCCGCTACTTCCAGCGAACCGATGTCTCCGGCGTGCCAGATTTCGTCGCACGGTTCAAAATATTCCAGATATTTCTCATCCCAGTAAGCGTGAGTATCAGATAATAATCCAATTCTTGTCATAAAATTCTTTGTTTAATCCCACAAAGATACTATATTTGGAAAAATCTTAAAGCACATGGAAAGCAAATATAATTATTTCAAGCGAGATATAAGTTGGCTCTCATTCAATTACCGCGTATTGTTGGAGGCTCTGGACGAGCGTCTGCCGCTTTACGAACGTATCAACTTCATCTCTATCTACTCTTCCAACCTCGAAGAGTTTTACAAAATCCGTGTAGCCGACCATAAAGCTGTTGCTTCCGGCGCTACGGAAAGCGATGAAGAAACCGTACAGTCAGCCCGCGAACTGGTAGAGGAAATAAATAAAGAAGTCACCCGCCAGCTGGATGACCGTGTACGCATCTATGAACAAAAAATACTGCCTGCCCTGCGCAAAAATCATATCATCTTTTATCAGGACAACCATGTAGAACCGTTCCACCAACAGTTTATCAAAGACTTTTTCCGGGAGGAAATCTTTCCCTACCTGCAACCTGTGCCTGTATCCAAAGATAAAATTGTCTCCTTCCTGCGGGATAACCGCCTTTACCTGGCAATACGAGTCTATCCGAAGAAAGAAGAAAAAAACAAAGGAGAAGAACCTAAAGAAAATATAGAAAAATATACCGGAGAGTGCATAAATGAAAGAAATGACGGAGAAGGTATAAAAGTAGGCATGGAAGCAGCAAGGCCAAATGTAACAGACCTCCGACAACCCCTTTACTTTGTGATGAAACAACCCTACGCCAAAGTGCCCCGCTTCATCGAACTTCCGTCTCGCGAGAAAAATCATTATTTGATGTTTACCGAAGACATCATCAAGGCAAACCTCAACCTGATCTTCCCCGGCTACGATGTCGACTCCAGTTACTGCATCAAAATTTCCCGTGATGCTGATATATTGATTGACGACACCGCCAGCAGTGCCGACCTCGTCGCCCAACTTAAGAAGAAAGTGAAGAAACGCAAGATCGGTGACGTCTGCCGTTTCGTCTACGACCGTGCTATGCCTTCTGAATTCCTGGACTTCCTTGTGGATGCCTTCCGTATTCAGCGTGACGAACTTGTCCCCGGTGATAAGCATTTGAACCTCGAAGACCTGCGTCATCTTCCCAACCCGAACAAATCCCTTCATAGCCTCGAAAAACCGAAGCCGATGAAGCTGACCGTCCTCGATGAGAAAGAATCCATTTTCAATTACGTCGCCAAAAAGGACCTATTATTATATTACCCTTATCACTCTTTCGAGCACTTTATCCACTTCCTGTATGAAGCCGTGCACAACCCGGAAACCCGTGAAATCATGGTAACTCAATACCGCGTAGCGGAAAACTCCGCCGTCATCAACACCCTGATAGCCGCCGCCCAAAACGGCAAGAAAGTCACCGTATTTGTGGAACTGAAAGCCCGCTTTGATGAAGAAAACAACCTTGCCACCGCCGAAATGATGCAAGCCGCCGGTATCAAGATAATCTACAGCATCCCTGGTTTGAAAGTGCACGCCAAAGTAGCCTTGATCCGTCGTCGCGGATTAAACGGTGAGAAAATCCCCAGCTACGCCTACATCAGCACCGGCAACTTTAACGAAAAAACCGCCACCCTTTACGCCGATTGCGGTCTTTTCACCTGTCGCAAAGAAATAGTGGCCGACCTCTATAACCTCTTCCGTACCCTGCAAGGAAAAGAAGACCCGAAGTTCACCACCCTTTTGGTAGCCCGTTTCAACCTCATTCCCGAATTGAACCGCCTGATCGACCGCGAAATATCCCTTGCAGACGAAGGCAAGCAAGGACGCATCATCCTAAAAATGAACGCCCTCCAAGACCCTACCATGATAGACCGCCTCTACGAAGCCTCCGAACACGGTGTACAAATCGACCTTATCGTCCGTGGTATCTGTTGCCTCATCCCCGGACAGTCATACAGTCGTAACATCCGTGTCACCCGTATTGTAGACAGTTTCCTCGAACACGCCCGCATCTGGTACTTCGGCAACGACGGCACCCCCAAAGTATTCATGGGCTCTCCCGACTGGATGCGCCGTAACCTCTACCGCCGCATCGAAGCCATCACCCCCGTTCTTGCCCCCGACCTGCGTGACAACCTGATCGAAATGCTCGACATCCAACTCGCCGACAACCAAAAAGCCTGCTGGGTAGATGATAAGCTGCAAAACATATTCAAAAAAAGAACACCCGGCACCCCTGCCGTCCGAGCCCAATACACCTTCTACGACTGGCTAAACAAAACTAACAGCTAACATCAAATCCTTTCCGCAGCAACTATGCTGCGGAAAACACATCATTGCAAAACACATCATTACAACCATACCCCAGCCCCCCCCATCGTACATACGATCACAATGACCTGCACCCCGCATGGTTTCCCGGCCTACTTTTTTCTCCGTCAAGCGAGCGCCCGTAACGTAGCGTCAAGAAGGGCAGACTGTTTGAGCGTAGCGAGTTTCTGCCCTTTAGCGAAGTGAAGGAAGCGAGTAGGAGAAAAAAGTCAGCCTTGAATTTTTCTTTGCTTCTTTCTTTTGTTTCAAGACAAAAGAAAGATGATTGTAATACAATTGTAACATGTATGACACCTCCCTGCAACGTCAAATCCCGTCCTTTGCAACTGGAAACAACATACACATATTATTTATGGAGACTATTTATTTATGCATTATCATCTTCCTCTTCGTCCTTGCCGTCTTCGATTTGATAGTCGGAGTCAGCAATGACGCAGTCAACTTCTTAAACTCCGCGGTAGGTGCCAAAGCCGCTTCGTTTAAAACCATCCTTTTCATAGCCGGCGTCGGCATATTTATTGGCGCCTCCCTATCCAATGGCATGATGGACATAGCCCGGCACGGCATCTACCAGCCCGAGCACTTCTACTTTGCCGAAATCATGTGCATCCTGTTAGCCGTCATGCTGACCGACGTAGTACTGCTGGACGTATTCAACTCCATGGGTATGCCCACCTCCACTACCGTTTCATTAGTCTTTGAACTACTCGGAGGAACCTTCGCCCTCTCACTTATCAAAGTACATAATAGCGATACCCTCGGTTTGGGCGACCTCATAAACACCGACAAAGCCCTTTCCGTCATCATGGCCATTTTCGTATCCGTCGCCATCGCCTTCTTCTTCGGAATGATCGTACAATGGCTGGCCCGTGTGATATTCACCTTCAACTATACGAAAAAGATGAAATACAGCATTGCCCTCTTCGGAGGTGTAGCCGCTACCGCCATCATCTATTTCATGCTTATCAAAGGACTGAAAGACAGCTCCTTCATGACCCCCGAAAACAAACACTGGATACAAGACAACACATTGATGTTAATCGCCGTCTTCTTCGTGTTCTTCACCGTACTGATGCAAATCCTTCACTGGATGAAAATTAACGTTTTCAAAGTCATTGTATTGATGGGCACCTTCGCCCTCGCCCTCGCTTTTGCCGGCAACGATCTTGTCAACTTCATCGGTGTTCCCCTCGCAGGCTTCTCCTCTTTTATGGACTATACCGCCAACGGAGGAGGAAATCCGAACGGATTCCTGATGACCTCCCTGCTGGGGCCCGCCAAAACCCCGTGGTATTTCCTTATCGGAGCCGGAGCCGTTATGGTCTACGCCCTCTGTACTTCTAAAAAGGCACATGCCGTAATTAAAACATCCGTCGACCTTTCCCGTCAAGATGAAGGAGAAGAAACATTCGGAAGTACCCCGATTGCCCGTACAGTAGTTCGCATCAGTATGACACTTGCCAACGGAATCTCCCGCATTATGCCAAGTGGCAGCAAAGAATGGTTTGACTCCCGCTTCCGCAAAGACGAAGCTATCATTGCCGACGGAGCAGCTTTCGACCTTGTCCGCGCTTCTGTCAACCTAGTATTAGCGGGTCTGCTCATCGCCTTGGGAACTTCCCTGAAACTTCCTCTTTCTACCACCTACGTAACCTTCATGGTAGCTATGGGTACCTCCTTGGCCGACCGTGCCTGGGGACGTGATTCTGCCGTTTATCGTATTACCGGCGTATTAAGCGTCATCGGTGGCTGGTTCATCACTGCCGGAGCTGCCTTCACCATCTGTTTCTTCGTAGCCCTCGTACTTCATTATGGAGGAAATATCTCTATCATCGCACTCATCGGTATAGCTGTATTCATTCTGATCCGTAGCCAAGTGATGTACAAAAAACGCAAAGCGAAAGAACAAGGTAACGAAACTCTGAAGCAACTTATGCAAGCCACAGACAGCACAGAAGCCCTGCAACTGATGCGTAAGCACACCCGCGAAGAACTTTCCAAAGTGCTGGAATATGCAGAAACCAACTTCGAACTGACCGTCACTTCTTTCCTCCACGAAAATCTTCGAGGACTGCGTCGTGCTATGGGTTCCACAAAATTTGAAAAACAGCTCATCAAACAGATGAAACGTTCCGGCACCGTAGCCATGTGCCGCCTCGACAACAACACCGTACTCGAAAAGGGACTTTATTACTATCAAGGCAACGACTTTGCCAGCGAACTGGTTTACAGTATTTCTCGTCTCTGCGAACCTTGCCTGGAACATACCGACAACAACTTCAACCCATTGGATGCCATTCAGAAAGGTGAATTCAGCGATGTTGCCGAAGATATTACATATCTGATTCAGCAATGCCGTAAGAAAATGGAAAACAACGAGTACAACAATCTGGAAGAAGAAATCCGTCGTGCCAACGACCTCAACGGACAGCTTTCGCTATTGAAACGTAAGGAACTGCAACGTATCCAAAGCCAATCAGGAAGCATCCGGGTTAGCATGGTATATCTCACGATGGTTCAGGAAGCACAGAACGTAGTCACTTACACCATCAACTTAATGAAAGTAAGCCGTAAATTCCAAGTGGAGACTGAAATGCCGTAAAGGCTGGAAACGATAACGTTCTTCACTGGAAAAAACGAATGATAACTCGAAAGAAAAGGACTGTTTGATAAACCCTATTTATATAAGTGAGGGCATGTCAAACAGTCTTTTCTTTTTAGAAAGTGGTTGGATAAAAAAGCTCTGTTCTTTAGCATTTGATTTGATAAAATTGTATATTTATAGTCGGTAAGATATTTGAGACGATTTAAAATGCAATGGTGTAAAAATGAAATGAATGAAATATCAATTAGAAATAACTACTTTACTGGTTCCTGTCAATGTGCATCAGTTGTTTGAGAAATGTGAATGGCCCGAACTAAACAGTTTTGACAAAGAAATGGTTGAGAACTATTTCTCTGATTTGGTAAATGGTATTCAAACCGATGAGGCTTTGGACGATTGGACGCTGACCGTTGTCCTTTATATCGGCACTTATTTGGGAGCCAGCCATATTAGTATCCGGAAACATGGAATCACCGATACGACAACAAAAGAAAAAGTGTTGACGATCGGTATACCTCTCCCTTGCAGTAAAACCGTTCGTTGGGGAGTGAAGAAGAAAGAACGTTTTACCGGTAAAACACCGGATGAAAGCTATAGGAGGAATAACAGGCTGCTTCCCGTCTACTTTGCGAAATATGATACTATGGGAACCTATATTGAAGATAACATCCGGATAGCCCTTTTGAATTTGTTTGAAGTAGGTTTTACCTTGAAAGGATATAAAGTAAAGAAACGGTGATAGTAACTGAATCGTAATCAAACTTCCTTTTCATAGGGATTAAACTTGCTTATCCCGGCAGGAAAACGTATCTTTGTTGGGAAGAAAACTATAACCGCAAGTTCTGATTATAAAACCGGAACTTTTGATTATGTAATCAGAAGTTTCAGTTATAAAACCAGAACTTGCGGTTTTAGTTTGCCCTAAGGGAAAAAGAACTTTTCTTCTAGGGGAGAACAAGTTTTCTACCTATAGCTAGGATGTTTTCTATTAGTAATCAATATTTCAAATAAACTTTAGTACTATGGCAATGTATGTAATGGAAGAAATGCCCGATATTCATGGAACGGGCGAACAAGTACTTTATCCGCGGTTTGCAATGATGGATCAGGTTTCTACCGAGGAGCTGATACGTCAGATAGCATCCAGCAGTGGTTTTAATGTCGGAGATGTGGAAGGCGTAATTACACAAATAGGTATTGAGATGGCACATCAGATGGCAGAAGGCAAGTCTGTGAAGCTGGATGGCATTGGAACATTCTCTCCTTCGTTGGCGTTATGCAAAGATAAAGAGCGTGAAAAGGCCGGAGAAGGCGAAACCCATCGTAACGCACGAAGCATTGTGGTGGGAAACGTGAACTTTCGTGTAGACAGGAAGATGATAAGGCGTATCAATGGAAGATGTCTGCTGGAAAGAGCCCCGTGGAAGTCGCAACGTTCTTCACAGAAGTATACTCCGGAGCAACGGCTTGCATTGGCTGTTAGATATTTGGAGGAACATCCTTTTTTGACAGTCTACGAATACCGGAAGCTGACAGGTCTGCTGCGCACAGCGGCTACCAATGAATTGCGCCAATGGGCGTATACGCCTGGTTCCGGTATCGGGATTGATGGCAGAGGAACACATCGGGTGTATATAAAGAAAACATAATTCATCATATTTGTATGATGATACTTTGAGATTTTGAATTAAGAGCATTGGGGGAATTGCGGTGAGGGCGCTTTTCTTCAGGGACGTGCTTGAGTGATAACTAAAATTAATAAAAATGGGGAATTTGATTTCATTTATGAAGGAAGTAGCTGAAGGGCTTCGAAAAAGTGGGAATTATGGAACTGCTCATGTTTACAGGAGTAGCATGAATGCTATCATTGCATTTAACGGGAGCAGGAATCTGTCATTCAAGAAAGTGAATCAGGAGTTTCTTAAAAGTTTTGAAACGTATTTGCGGGAAAAGGATTGTAGTTGGAACACGGTTTCAACCTATATGCGTACATTGAGGGCGGTGTACAACCGCGCGGTTGACCGTCGTATGGCATCTTATATACCGCATCATTTCCGGTATGTTTATACAGGAACGCGTGCTGACAGAAAGCGTGCACTGGAAAAGGAGGATATGGAACGATTGATGAAAGAGCTTCCCAAACAAATTCATCAGGGAAGGGAGGTATTACAACGTACGCGCGCGTACTTTTTCTTAATGTTCATGCTTCGTGGTATGCCGTTTGTAGATCTTGCCTATCTTAAAAAGCAGGATATGGTGGGGAATGTGCTTACTTATCGTCGTAGAAAAACCGGGCGGCTTCTAACTGTGACGCTTCTGCCGGAAACTATGAAACTAATAAAAAAGTATATGAACACCGATTCTGCTTCTCCTTATCTTTTTCCCATACTGACTGGCGGAGAGAGTACCGAAGCTACCTACAGGGAATATCAGATAGCTTTGCGTAATTTTAACTATCAGCTTCTGTTGCTGAAACAAGTACTTGCATTGACTTCTGATTTAAGCTCATATACGGCTCGGCATACTTGGGCTACAATGGCATATTATTGCGAGATACATCCAGGCATTATTTCAGAGGCGATGGGACATTCATCTATTATCGTCACAGAGACTTATCTAAAACCTTTTAAGAATAAGAAAATAGATGAAGCGAATGTGACGATTCTATCTTCGCTGAAGAGGAGCTATGTTTGTGGCAAGTGATTGATTAATAGTACTGTTACTTTGTAGGTAACGGGAAGAAAAGACGCTGCAAATATGAGCATATTTCTTAAAACATCCAAACAAAATCGTACATTTTTTCTAATAAACTACTCAAAATAGGAATAAACACAGAAGAACACGTGGATTCTTTGTCTTAGAGCTTTGTTAACGTCTAAATTTTGCAATAGATTTCCCGCCCCTCTACTTTTTCTCATAAGCAGGGGTAAGAAGATTCGTCATATATCGTATTATTTTCTAGTATAGACTACTCTAAAAGAGCAGGCACAAGGTTTTTCCCGTTACCTACAAAGTAACGGGAAGAGGGGGAGTGAAGCGAAATAAATCATGAATTAGTACAAACAAATTTTTTATTTATTAATTGTATAACATTTAATTTACTTTTATGAGAAAATGGACGTATTTAGTCGCAACCTTGCTCATGGCAGGTACGACGGCGACATTCACGGGATGTATTGATACCGATGAACCGGAAGGCATTGCAGAACTTAGGGGAGCAAAGTCTGATTTTATCAAAGCTCAAGCTGCAGTTGAGCTTGTAGAGGCTGAATTGAGAAAAGCACAGGTTGCAGAGCAAGAATTAGTTAATGCAGGTTTGGCACTTCAGAATAAATCTGCAGAAATTGATTTGCAGTTGCATGAACTGGATATTCAGTTGAAGCAACTCCTGATTGAAAAGGAAGAAGCTGCTACTGCACAAGCAAAAGCAGAAGCGGAAGCTGCCATTGCAAAAGCGGAAGCTGACAAAACTAAGTGGGAAAATGAAAAGGCATTGATTGTTGAGCAGTATAAGGAAAAAATGCTTCTTGCCGAAACTGCCACTGCTAAAGCACAGGAAGCTTACAAACAAGCTATGGAACAGATTGAAGCTTCCAAGGTTTTGTTGACAGATGAAGAACAAGCTCGTTTGAATGGTGTACAAGCGCAAGTTGCCTATGCAAAACAAGCAATGGACAAGGCAATGTATGGATATTCAACAACTGTTATCAAAAGAATTCTGTCATCGGAAGTTGCGAATTCCACTACTACTACAAATCCGGATGAAAGCACGGAGACTAATTCTTCTACGACTAAGTATTATGTTTATCTTATTACTGAAGATCCTACCCAGTCTGCGGATGGCTATAAAGCCGGTAGCTTGAAAAAACTTCAGGAGCAATTAGCTAACTATTCTGATATAGTAGCTGATAATAATTTAGAAGCGGTTTTGGATAATGCATTGAAAAATGCAGAATTTGCTTTAGAAATGACGCAGAAGTATGCTGATAACTTGAAAGCTATCTTGGATAATGAGTATACTACTGTTGCAGATTGGGAAGCAGAAGTCAAGAAGCTGGAAGAAGAAATTGCTGCTGCAAAGGTCAAGGAACAACAGTATAATATTGAAAAAGGCAAGTTGGAAGTTGCTAATCCTAAACTGATATCTGACTTGGATGCTACTAGCAATAAGTTGGAGACTGCTAAAAATAACCAGAACTCTAACAAGAACAAAGCTAAAACAGCTGCAGCTTATTCTAAGAAAGTAGAGGCTGAAAGTGTAAAGAAAGGATTGAATGATGTAATACCTAGTGGAACAACTGTTGCTGGTTATAATTCTTCTACTGGTACTTTTGCCTATGCTAAAAGTATACAAATTACTGAAGCACAAAGTCAGATTGATGGTTGGGTTAAGCTGATTGATAAGGCTACTAAAGGTGTTGATTTGGAAAATATAGAATGGGGCAAACCACAATTGGCTACAGCTCTTGCAGCACAAAAAGAAGCTGAAGAGAACTATGCTAAAGATTATAAAGCATGGGAAGATGCAATGGCAGCTTATGATGAAAGTCTGAAAATAGAATTGGAGAAATCAGAGGTAGCCGCTAATGCTGCAATAAAGAAATATAATGGACTTAAACCGGAAGATAGAAAAAAAGAAGCTAATATTGATGCTGTAGCTACGGCTTTAGTTGCATACTATAAGGATGCATTGGCTAAAGAAGCACAAGTTACTAAGGCAACTGCGACAAAAGGAAGTGAGACGAAAAAAATCTCTGCTTGGCTGATAGCAGACGCTAATAACTTTAAAAAGGTTGTTGGAATAGACTTAGGTATTATTGTTTGGGGAAATGATGGTGACATTACTACTGCAAATGAAATATCTACTGCAAATATTGGAAAATTAATGGAGGTAGAGCAAGATTCTAATGTAAAGACTCCATTGGAAAAGTGGAAATCTGCTTCTTCTGCTGTATTTAGCGATAATTTCAATTCAGCTAATAATCCAAGAAGATTGCCAGTATCTAAGGACGAAGTAATAGCTGCGGCTGGTGGTAATCATGTAGACGCCTTGAAGAATGGTAATTATGGTTCTCTTGGTAAGATGATTTGGGCAACAGCAGAAACGGCTAGTCTACAAGCTATAATTGATCAGGTAGAAACTTACAAAGCTTTGAAAGAAGTATTTACTGCTCAAAAAGCTGTAGAACAGGCTGCTCAAGATAAAGCAAATACTGCTTTGGCGGATGCTGTAGATAAAGCTAAGAAAGCTAACGACGAAGCCCAGGCTGCTTATGATAAAGTCTTTAAAGAAGTAAATGATAATATTGCAACAGTACAAAAAGAATACGGCAGTAATGAAATTATCAAAGGTAAGATTGAAACGGAAATCACTGTTTATTTGAATAATAACTTTACTAATGGTGATTTAGGTTCTTTGGAAGCTATCAAGAATTTGGTTAAGCAAGAACATATGATTGCTTTGGCAAATGTCACTGCCGCTAAGGCCGATGTTGCTAAAGCTAAGAGAAATATAGAGAAATTAGCGGCAGGTACTTATACTGATACAGATTATATTACTGAATCATTGGCAAGTATCCAGGAAAAGATCAAAGTAAAACAGGCTGAATATGATGCTGCCAAGGCAGACTATGATGCTGCAAGCGCTCAATTGAAAGCACTTCTTGCTATCTTCTTGAAATAATTCCCTAACTACGTAAAAGTAACAAGATGATAAAAAAACTATGCACATTACTTTTGCTGACCTGTATGACAGCTGCGCCTTCAATGGCGCAGCGTTACAGCAGCAGTGATGATGCGTCGTTTGCCCCGAAAAAAGGACAGTGGCAGGTTTCAGTCCTGCTTGGTAGCGGAAAGTTCTTTAACGAGAACACTTCTTATCTGCTTCCCAAGTTCTCCAATGACGGAGGAGTAGTCGGACTTCCCAATGGAGGGAAGGATAACTCCGGCGATCTGAACCGCTATCTGAACATCGGGAGTCTGAATAATAATAGTCTGGTCAATATAGCCGGAATTGAAGGTAAGTATTTTGTGTCTGACAATTGGGATGTAAATTTCCAGTTCAGCATGAACGTCAGCCTCACTCCTAAGAAAGACTATGTAGAAGGAGACAACAGTGTACCTGACATGATTATCCCTGCGCAAAGTTATATCAATGCGCAGATGACCAACAACTGGTATGTATCTGTCGGTTCCAACTACTATTTCAAGACTCGCAACGAACGTATTCATCCATATCTCGGAGGCGCACTCGGCTTCCAGATGGCACGCATTGAAACGACCGAACCATACACCGGAGACACCTACAAGGATAGTGACGACTCGGAAGAACTTCCGTCACAGGTCTATGTTTCCGGAAGTAAAGCCGGTCAGATGTACGGTTTCAAAGTAGCTGCCGTGGCAGGTATTGAGTATAGCATTGCCAAAGGTTTTGTTTTCGGTTTCGAAATGCACCCTCTGGCTTACCGCTATGACTTGATACAGATTTGCCCGAAAGGATTTGATAAATATAACGCCAGTCACCACAATATCAAAATATTTGAAATGCCTGTGGTGAAACTGGGATTCAGATTCTAAGGATGAATGATTATACAAATGTATGAATGAAAAGAGAAAGCCGTTCAGCTGATAGTGCGGACGGCTTTTCTTTTTTAAAGAAGAATGAAGAGCTTAATGAACAGATATGTGAAACTTTTATCTTTTCTTCCGGGAATATGTCTGATAGTGGCTTGCACCGGGCATCAGATAAAAGGTTACGAGATTAACGGCAGTGCACCTTTGCCCGAATTCGAAGGAAAAATGGTTTATATGAAAGATGTTTCGAGCGGGCAGCCGGTAGATAGTGCAGAAATAATCCACGGAAAGTTTGATTTTTCCGATACGGTGACTATTGTGTCGCCCGTAGTAAAAGTGCTTTCTATTCGTGCCAACAAATCGGGACTGGAATACCGCCTCCCTGTTGTCATAGAAAATGGTAGTATCCAAGCCTATATTTCCGATGTGGTTTGCACAGGAGGAACAATGCTGAATGAACGAATGCAGGATTTTCTCATGGCTGTTGATGAATATTCTACAGCCTGTGAGAACAAGCAAACGGAACAGATAAAATCCGGATTTGCGGATTTATTGAAAAAATACATAGAAATCAATGATGACAATGCAGTAGGAGAATATATTCGGACTGCCTATCGTTCATCACTTTGATGCAATCAGATTGCTTTTAAGACTATAAACTAAATTTCCCACATAATAATATCCTCTCCAGATATTTCCTCCATATTTTTATAGAAGGGAATGTTGCATAAGAGAGACAGAAATGCGCCCTTGTGAAAGTCCATATTTCTGTATTGTTATGTTTTGAGGACGTTCCCGTATTTCCCATTCCCTTTTTCCCCCGGGAACGTCCTTTTTCAATGACCTTCTGTTGTATATTTCATATAACTTACACTGTATGGAAGAATCTAGTGGATCTGTACTATTGGTAACTTTTCATACAAAGATAGTGTTTTTTACAAATACTTTATATCTTTGCAAAACAATGGCATATGCCGGGATTTAACCATACCACTGAAAATATGAAAACAAAAACTTTATTGGGCTTCTTTCTTCTTTCTGTTATGGCTTTTTGTGTATCAGCCTGTCAAGATGATGCAGAGATTATCTTATTTAGTGGTTCCGAACTGGTTGACGAAACAGGAACTTGTACAAACACTGTTTCTTCTACAGTCTTGTATCTTAACGGATGGGAAGCGGAGAATATCGGGATAGCCAATGGAAAAGGTGGCTACTCTGCACAAAGCTCCGATGAAACAATTGTGACAGCAACAGTCATCGACAACCGATTATGGCTTAGTTCGCATGGTAAAAAAGGGAAAGTAACGGTTACCGTTACTGATAAGGATGGTAATTATGTCACCCTGCCTGTGACTGTTTCTTATGGCGTATTGACATTTATGTGCGTCGACCAACCTGAATTTCAGGTTTCCAGACCCAGTGAAGATATGTTGTCATTGGATTCGGAAAGCGAGTTGCAGGAAAAAGTAAATGTGGCAATGGCTCCTTATTCTTTTATAAATAAAGGAGATATCTGTATTTTGCGGCCGGATGATGTATATCATTTATCTGAAGAAGGAACAGGAGGGAAATTCATTTATAAGACAGAGGATGAGCAAATTCTTGTTGAAGGAACATACCAGATAGAGTGGGCTTCATTGGGTGGAAAACAGAAAAAGGCTTTTGTCTTTACATATATAGATAAAAATAATGTAGAGCAACAACACACGTTTTTTAATTTTAGTCCGTATTTAGGAACTCAAAGTTCTACAAGAGAAAGAGGACCGATTACTACGGCATGGTTGGAGGAGGTATCCGATTCACCTTATCTGGAAGGAGTTTTGCCGGCGGATAGAACAGTTGTATATTGGGTGGATACAGTGATTCCCAGTTTGTCTGCCGAGGATTTATAATCATCTGGAAGGATTTATCGGTTCACATTTGAAATGATTCTCTTCGAAATTAATTTTCTTTTTGTGGCAAATAAAAAGGCACGGGAATGAAAGATTTCCCGTGCCTTCTCTTACTTAGTATTTGATACCTTTACGGTATTGTTATGCGTTCAAAGCCTGTTCGATATCAGCAATGATATCATCCGCATTTTCGATACCTACCGATAGGCGGATCAGGTCCGGACGTACACCGGCTTCCATCAGTTGCTCATCCGTCAACTGGCGGTGAGTATGGCTTGCCGGATGGAGCACGCAACTACGTGCATCGGCTACGTGAGTAACGATAGCGATGAATTCCAGTGAATCCATAAACTTGATAGACACATCACGTCCGCCTTTCAGACCGAAGGAGATAACTCCGCAAGAACCGTTCGGCATATATTTCTGTGCCAGGCTGTAATATTTGTTGTCCGGCAGACCACAATAGTTTACCCAAGCTACTTTCTCATTTTTAGAAAGATATTCAGCCACTTTCTGTGCGTTACGGCAGTGTTGAGGCATACGTAAGTGCAGTGTCTCAAGTCCCAGATTTAATAAGAAAGAGTTTTGCGGGCTTTGGATGCTGCCGAGGTCACGCATCAGTTGCGCAGTTGCTTTGGTGATGTAGGCACCTTTGCCGAATGCTTTCGTGTAAGTTAGCCCGTGGTAAGACTCGTCCGGCGTACAAAGTCCCGGGAATTTTTCTGCGTGAGCATCCCAGTCAAAATTACCGCTATCTACGATACAGCCACCTACGCTTGTAGCGTGTCCGTCCATATATTTGGTAGTAGAATGAACTACGATGTCAGCTCCCCATTCAAACGGGCGACAGTTGATAGGAGTAGGGAAGGTGTTGTCAACAATCAAGGGGACCCCGTGACTGTGTGCGATACGTGCGAACTTTTCAATATCCAACACTTCCAGAGAAGGATTGGAAATTGTTTCGCCAAACAAAGCCTTTGTGTTCGGTTTGAAAGCTGCAGAAATTTCTTCTTCGCTGGCATCCGGATTTACGAAAGTCACATCGATGCCTAGTTTCTTCATTGTCACTCCGAACAGGTTGAACGTACCTCCATAAATAGCGGAGGAACAAACGAAGTGATCTCCTGCCTGGCAGATATTAAAAATGGCATAGAAGTTGGCTGCCTGACCGCTGGAAGTCAGCATAGCGGCTACACCACCTTCAAGAGCGGCGATTTTGGCGGCAACAGCGTCATTCGTTGGATTTTGCAGGCGGGTATAAAAGTAACCACTGTCTTCCAAATCGAACAGGCGGGCCATTTGCTCGCTGGTATCGTATTTGAAAGTTGTACTTTGATAGATGGGCAATACGCGTGGTTCGCCTTTTTTAGGCGTCCATCCAGCCTGTACACACAGGGTTTCCGGTTTGAATTGTTTTGTCATAATGTTATCGGGTTTTAATGTTTTATTTCAAAAAATGTTTTAATGCTGCAAAAGTAGGGAAAATAATTGTATTTTTGCCCTGTTTATGAGTGAAATGATAACTCTTGCGAAGGAGATAGTTAATGTAGTTATGAAAAATAAACTCTATATTCTTTTATTCTTAGCTTTTCTTTTTTCGGGCACAACTCTTTGGGCGCAGCAGAAGGCAACTCCGAAGGCGGGTGAGGGCATCTCTTCTTTTCTGTTGAGGCACAACCGTTCTCCGAAGAAGTATTACGACGATTTTATAGAGTTGAATAAGCAGAAGCTGGGAAAGAATAATGTGCTTAAAGTAGGCGTGACTTATGTTATTCCTCCGGTAAAGAAATCGACAACTACTTCTGCCAAGACTACTCCTGCCAAAAACACGGGTGCCAAGAACACAACTTCCGAAGGCGCCGGGACAAAGCAAGCATCTTCAAAAGCTAAATCGACAAAAATAGGAACCACCATCAACGAACCTCTGTTTGGAAAGCAACTGGCTAATGTGAAAGTCACTTCCAACCGTCTTGCCGGTGCTTGTTTCTATGTGGTCAGCGGACACGGAGGTCCCGATCCGGGAGCTATTGGAAAAGTGGGTAGATACGAACTGCATGAAGATGAATACGCTTATGATATTGCACTCCGTCTGGCACGTAACCTGATGCAGGAAGGAGCCGAAGTGCATATCATCATTCAAGATGCCAAAGATGGTATTCGGGATGATTCGTATTTGTCGAACAGTAAACGTGAGACTTGTATGGGGGATGCAATTCCTTTAAATCAAGTGCAACGCCTTCAGCAACGTTGTGATAAAATAAACGCCCTTTACCGGAAAGATCGTAAGAATCACTCTTATTGCAGGGCGATTTTTATTCATATCGATAGCCGTAGTAAGGGAAAACAAACGGATGTATTTTTCTATTATTCGAATAAAAAAGGAGACAGCAAACGACTGGCGAATAATATGAAAGATACGTTTGAGTCAAAATATGATAAGCATCAGCCTAATCGGGGTTTTTCCGGCACAGTGAGCGGGCGTAACTTATACGTGCTTTCCCATACCACTCCCGCTTCCGTTTTTGTGGAGTTGGGCAATATCCAGAATACGTTCGATCAGCGTCGGTTGGTGATAAATTCCAATCGTCAGGCACTCGCAAAATGGCTGATGGAAGGCTTCCTGAAAGATTACAAGGAGAAGAAATAACATTTTTGCTTCTCCTTTCGTGAACAAAATAAAAATCTGAATGTTTTATATATGCAAATCGCCTGATGGCTACTTGTAGGTATGCGAATATATATAGGCTAGTGAATATGCCTCCCCGGCATAACAGGAAGATTGCATAGTAGTTTTGTCGTGTTTTATTTTGTGTTTGTGTTGTGACGGTGCTGCGATGTGAATCGGGGTGCCGTTTTTTTTCGTTTCTCTTGAATTCGTTAAGAGCACGTTATTTCATTTTCTTCTCATTTTATGATATAAAATCTTCTCAATTCAATGAACAAAATCCGGAAGTGTATGTTATTTATTGTGCAAATCGCCTGATAAAGCTTCTTGTGTGTATGCGAATATAGATAAGTCAAGCAAGGTATGCCTCCCCGGCATGACAGGAAGATTGCATAGTAGTTTTGTCGTGTTTTATTTTGTGTTTGTGTTGTGACGGTGCTGCGATGTGAATCGAGGTGCCGTTTTTTATGTATATAAAAAGACTTACTCATAAAAAGAGGGCTTACAAAGATTCTAAAGTATATCGTAGAATCTATGTAAGCCCGTCTTGATGGGAGGGTGCTTTATGCACACCTTATCTAGTTGTTATAAAGGCATATTACCGTGCTTCTTGGGCGGATTTGTCTGCATCTTGTTTTCCGTCATTTCTAGTGCCTGAATCAGACGTTTGCGAGTCTGTCTCGGATAAATGATTTCGTCAATATATCCCAGTTCGGCAGCCTGATACGGAGTAGCAAACTTTTCTTTGTAGGCTTCCAGTTCCTTAGCCTTTGTTGCTTCGTCAGCTTTGCGGAACAGGATATTGATGGCACCGTCTGCACCCATCACAGCGATTTCTGCGCTGGGGTAAGCGAAGTTCACGTCAGCTCCGGTTTGCTTGGAGTTCATTACGATATAAGCGCCGCCGTAAGCTTTGCGGGTAATAACAGTCAGTTTGGGAACAGTAGCTTCTGCGAACGCATAAACTATTTTTGCGCCGTGACGGATGATACCGTTGTTTTCCTGCGTATATCCCGGAAGGAATCCCGGAACATCTTCGAATGTAATCAACGGAATATTGAAACAGTCGCAAAAACGGATAAAACGACTTGCTTTGTCGCTGGCGTCGATGTCAAGAACGCCGGCAAGATAAGCCGGCTGATTGGCTACGATACCTACCGAACGACCTGCCATGCGGGCAAAGCCGATGATGATATTCTTTGCAAAGTTCGGCATGACTTCGAAGAAATAACCGTTGTCTATCACGCGTTCGATAATGTCTTTCATATCATACGGTACGTTCGGATCTGCCGGAACGATTGTATCCAGAAAAGCGTCTTCGCGGTTGGTTTCGTCGGCGCAAGGTTGTTTCCTGGCTTCATCCATATTATTCTGCGGTAAGAAAGACAACAGTTCGCGGATACTCATCAACAGTTCTTCTTCGGAGTTGCACATAAAATGCGTCACACCGCTCTTGCTGCTATGTGTCATTGCGCCACCCAGCTCTTCTTTGCTTACTTCTTCATGAATCACGGTTTTTACTACATCCGGACCAGTCACGAACATGTGACTTTTTTCTTTCACCATAAAGATGAAATCGGTAAGGGCAGGAGAGTAGCAAGCGCCTCCGGCACAAGGACCCAGGATGGCCGAAATCTGTGGAATCACACCGCTGGCCATTGTGTTCTGATAGAAAATATCCGCATAACCGGAAAGGCTTTCGATACCTTCCTGAATACGTGCGCCACCCGAATCATTCAGAGCGATAATCGGGGCACCGTTCTTCAACGCAAGTTGTTGTACTTTCACAATCTTTTTGGCATTGGAAGCAGACAGTGAGCCGCCATATACGGTAAAGTCATAAGCGTAAACAAATACCTGGCGACCGTCTACCTTTCCGTAACCTGAAACGATACCGTCTCCCGGAATTTTGTTTTTATCCATGCCATAGTTCGTACAACGGTGAACCATCAACTTATCCAGTTCAACGAAAGTACCTTTATCGAGCAACATGTCAATACGCTCGCGAGCAGTCATTTTGCCGCTTTCGTGTTGCTTCTCTATTTTATCAACGCCTCCACCAAGAGAAGCGATGCGGTCACGTTCTTCGAACGTGGCGTATGCTTTATTCATTTCTTCCATAATGCAATCCGTTCTTATATTATGCAATCGGTTCTAATGTTATTAATGTCTGGTCGCCGGTAATGTTATCACCTTCCTGAACCAGAATTTCTTTAATGCGGCAGTCTGAAGTCACTTTGTAGTTACTCTGCATCTTCATGGCTTCGATAACGATAGCGGTGTCTCCCGCCTTCATTTCCTGGCCGACTGCAACAGGTATTTTCACTACTTTGCCCGGCATCGGAGAAATGATACAGTCATTCTGTTCTTCTTCCCCTTTCTTGCGCATACGCAGATATTTTGCTTGGCTGTCCACTATTTCTACATTGAAACTGCTATAATGCGTATTCACTTTATAGCTTTTTCCGTTATCACGGCGAATCAGCTGTGCGTTCGAACTGCGTCCGTCCATCAATATGTTGCAAGTACCGTTTTCTGCCATCACTACGTCTGCTTCAAACGTTTTTCCATCAATGGTGAGCACTACCTTGTTATCTTCCTTGCTGACCAGTTCTACTTCGGCCACACGGTTTCCTATATGAATTTCCATAATTGAATTCTCTTTGTTAAAATTTAGATTCTCAACACACCCTTATGCAATCCGAACTCTTTCCACTTGCTGATGGGGCGGTTGTCGGCAGCCATACCGCTGTTGTTCTCTTCGAGATTCATCAAATAGTCTATATAAGCAGCGATCAGGGCAATATTTTCGGAATATTCGCTGGTGCGCGTAATCCGTTGTTGCAGAAACTCGCTGTTCTTGGCGATGAATCCTGTGTCATAATGACCTTCTACAAAATCAGGAGTATCCATGATGGCACGCAGATAACTGATGTTGTTTTTCACTCCGGTCAATTTATATTCGTGGAGAACACGACGCATCCGCTCAATCGCATATTCGCGATTGGTAGCCCATACAATCAGTTTACCGATCATAGGGTCATAGTAGATCGGAATTTCATATCCTTCGTATACATAACTGTCAATACGCACACCGATACTGTTCGGCTCTGTAATCTGTTTGATGATACCCGGACTTGGCATGAAATTCATTTCAGTGTCTTCGGCACAGATACGACATTCGATAGCGTGCCCGCGTTGCTGGATATTCTCTTGTTTCAGTTGAAGCACTTGTCCGTCGGCAACTTTAATTTGCTCTTTCACCAAATCTACTCCGATCACTTCTTCCGTAATTGGATGTTCCACCTGCAAGCGGGTGTTCATCTCAAGGAAATAATAGTTGCGGTGTTTATCAACAAGGAATTCGATAGTACCCGCACCGATGTAGTTCACAGCTTTAGCTGCCGCTACCGCTTTTTCACCCATGTCTTTTCGCAGTTCGGGAGTGACGAAAACCGAAGGAGTCTCTTCCACGATTTTCTGGTTACGGCGTTGCACGGAACATTCGCGTTCGCACAGATGAATGACATTTCCATGCTTGTCTCCAAGAATCTGGAACTCGATGTGATGAGGCTCTTCAACGAACTTCTCCAGGTAAACCGTGTCATCGCCAAAGGAAGACAATGATTCGCTCTTGGCAGTGGTATATGCTTCTTCCACTTCTTCGGCACTGTGGATGAGGCGCATACCCTTTCCACCACCGCCCATAGAGGCCTTCAGCATCACCGGATAGCCAATTTTATTGCAAAGCTCTACGGCTTCTTCTACGCTTTTCAGGTTGTCTTGTGTGCCGGGAACTACGGGTACTCCCGCCTCAATCATTTTGATACGGGCAGCAATTTTATCTCCCATAGCTTCCATTGTTTCCGGATTGGGTCCGATAAAGATGATTCCTTCTTCCTGACATCGACGGGCGAATGTGGCATTCTCGGACAAGAAGCCGTAACCCGGATGAATGGCGTCTGCATGAGCTGCTTTTGCCACTTCGATGATTTTTTCTATATTCAGATAACTCTCTTTGGATGCTGCCGGCCCTACGCAATAAGCTTCGTCTGCATAAAGCACGTGCTTCGCGGTCCGGTCTGCTTCGGAGAAGATAGCGATACTCGTTATCTCCATTTCCCGGCAGGAACGCATCACCCTTACGGCAATTTCACCGCGATTGGCTACTAAGATTTTTTTTATCATACTTTTTTCAATTAAGTACATACTTATTAATGTCTTCCCGTCTAATGGACATACTCCACCCGACGAAAAACAGTATTTTTTTGATTTGGGGCTTAACAAGTGATACTCTTTCTCCTAATCCACGAGGAGAGGGGCGTCTTACACAAAATGGCAGGTCTTCTGACTGACTCTTGTCTTATTTGCCTTCCCGAATAACATCAGTGGCGTTAAATTAGTTCAATTATAAGACATTGAACAGAGTTTCACAGCAGCGGGACTGTCCGGGATTTACACCCGGTTCCCTATTAATCATCGTCCGTTGGATACGGATTCTGAACCATTTTGGGGGGCAAAGATAAATAAATATTGAATAGGATGTTCCTTTTTTGCACGAAAGTTTCAATTTTGTGCAATGCTTGTCCTTAGTCCGGAAGATAAAGTGATAGGAGCAAAGTATGATGCGGAGAAGTCTTTTCGCCGTACGGAGATTATTTGCCTGGATATTAATTGCTGGTCGGGTAAATACAAATGGGTTTGATTCTTTAATTTGTGTGTAACCTTGCTTCTTTTCTAAACCATCTTTCTCCTGATATTGTTAGGTTGATAGTTATTAATTAAAAGGAGATATTCATTATGAAAGAAAAGAAAATAGCTCGTGAAGAAAGAAACCAGGAGAAGCTGGCTAACGGTGATTGGGTAATGGCAGAGTTTTACGCAACGTGGTGTCCTCACTGCCAGCGCATGAAACCGGTTGTTGAAGAGTTCAAGAAACTGATGGTAGGAACATTGGAAGTGGTGGAAGTGGACATCGACCAGGAACCTGCCCTTACTGATTTTTATACGGTGGAGTCGACTCCTACCTTTATTCTTTTTAGAAAAGGGCAACAGCTTTGGCGGCAATCCGGCGAATTATCTTTGGAAAGATTGGAAAAAGCAGTGAAAGGGGTCAAATCCTGAAAATGATGTATCGTTTATTACAATGATATAAATAGCTGGTTTTATGCAGGTGTATTTCGGTATGGCATATATGGAGGAACAGCAGAAAGTATTTTCTATCGAGGTACTTCTGCTTTTCTTTTTATAGCCTTTTCGTTGTCTTGATTATTGGTTTCTGTTCAACCTCAACTCATACAAGCATGCCTGCACTTCTTCAAGACTGCCGGTATGTTTTCCTTCATCATCCGACAGTTTGATACATTCCCTCCACTCCTGATTGACATTCATCTTGCATTGCGTCAGTTTCATCACGATGTTCGAAGGTTCGAACCCGGTATCGTTGGTGAGATTGGTGCCGATTCCGAAAGAGCAGCGGATTTTGTTTTTGCAGTATTCTTGAATGTCTAATGCTTTTGTAAAGTCGAGGGCATTGCTGAATACGATGGTTTTGGTTGTCGCGTCGATTCCCAACTCTTTGTAGCGGGCAACCAGTCGGTCGATAAACTCAAATTCATTACCGGAATCGCAGCGCACACCGTCGAAAAGTTTAGCTTGTTTACGGCTAAGGTTACTAAGGAAGATGCCGGAAGTATAGGTATCGGAAAGTGCGATACCCAAATCACCGTCATAAACATTCACCCAGTTTTCGAGTGCCATATAATTGGCATGTTTATATCCGAACTGTGCTCCATGAAACATAAACCATTCGTGAGGGTGAGTCCCCATCATTTTCATTCCATATTTCATTGCGAAGTTGCAGTTGGAAGTTCCGGTGCAATATTGCGCTGTTTCGTTCAGTTTCTTGATAACTGCTTCCTGCACATCGATGGAGAATCTTCTCCGTGTGCCGAACTCTGAAAAGCGGAGCTGATGTTGGTTTGATAACTCTATTTTCTCCGACAGTTTGCAAAGAATCCCGTTCATATCTGCTACATGGCCGAAGAACCGGTTTTTGATTTCAGAAACAATAGCGAGCAAAGGCACTTCATATAAAGTCACTTTATAAAGCAAGTCAGTCACTTCGATGTGGAGATGACAGGCTTCATCCAGATGAATATCAATCTTATTCGGGTCGAAACGAAAAGAAGACAACCACTCCCAGTAGACTCTCGGGAGAAATCTGCAATTCTTCGTCATGTATTCCAACTCCTCTTCCGTGAATCTCAACTGACTAAGATTCTTGATCTCTGCCTTGAGTGTTTCCAGAAAAGCTTCGGTATACTTTGTTTCGTTCCGGTCATTGAAACTAAAAGTACCCATTGCATAAGGAAACAGTTTGATATAAGCGTACGAGGTGGTAAACTTATAGAGGTCTGTATCTAGTAGTGTTTTAACAATCATGACGTTCGTTCTTTTCTATTAATAACGTTGTAAAGTTAGTATTTGTTGAACGAAATAATAGCCTGCTGACAGATAATTATTCCATTTTTGGGATCGATTTATACCTGATTATCTGATATTATCATTAATTTTGCCGTAATTATGTATTAAATAAAAGATATTTGGTATGAAAAACGCTTTGGTATATAGCTGCGTATTACTGTTGTTATCATGTGGCGGAAAAACCGGAGGAACTTCGCAATCTTCTTCCACGAATCAGGAAACACAGGAAAACGCTTTAAGCGAAAAAACTACTGCTATTTCCGAAGCTTTCTCTATGGATTTTTATAAAGGAAGTGATTGGATTATTCCTGATACGCTTTCCGAATCATTGTTAAAAGAACCGGAAGCATCTTCTTTGAAGGTCTATGACTCCGACAGTATTTGCCGGAAACAAGTAGATGGCGTGGAACGTTGTTTTTACAAGGACTCATTGATGAACGGTGCTTATAAACACTTTTATTTTCGCTCGACTGATTCTTTTGTGTCGGAACCCTATTATTCGGTAGTTGTTTATAAAGACGGAATAAAGAACGATACAGTGCGTCATTACAGTATCTCTTCCCATTGTATGACAAGTCGTATAATCACTCTTGACAGTATTTGTGAACTTTATCAATCTTATTATTCCAACGGATATCCCCATATCTTTTACCAGGCTACACGAGGTAAACTTAACGGAGTACGTCAGAGATGGTATTATGATGGAAAGCCGGACTGGTTTGAACACTATAAAGATGGGAAGCTAAACGGAGAGGAAATGAGATGGCACGCCAACGGACATCTGTGGCAGGTTAATCATTATATTGACGATCAGGAAGTGTTACCGACCGAATGTTGGTATTATAGCCATTCGGAATACGCTTATAATGACCCTAACGGGGTAGCGGAGGCTCCCGACTGGTATGAGTATAAATATCAGGCATCAGAAGGGACTCCCTTTTATTACATTCAAGAAATTTATGCATTGGAGAACGGCAAAAAGTATCTTCTGAAACGAAAATATTTTGAAAAGGATTCCGATGAGCCGATATACTTCATGGATGATAAGTGTGATTCTGTAAAACGAAGCATTGTGACGGTCGGAACTCAAAAGCGGCTGGATATAAGGAATTATTCTGGCGGGCGGCTACGTCGTTTCGAGAGTTATCCGTACTCGGAGAAAGGCGTGCCGGGTGTCATGACTGAAATTTATTCTGAAGAAGGCAACCGGATTGAAAAGAGTATGTATGACTATCATAGTGGAAGAATGATCTCCTTGCGTATGTATAGCAATACAGGGGCAGACGTGAAAAAACTTGAATTTGCTGAATATACGAATATGAAGGCGGATAGTTGTAATAAACAGCTTGATTCTGGTAAAGGGCGTTATACAGACAATCAGAATAAACTGTCCGTGCGCTGGAAAAAGGGGGAACTCGCACTGCTGAATTCTCCGGCGAAAGAAGATGAAGATGGATTTATAAAATGGTACTATGATGGGTATCAGTCTGATTACGGTCTGCATTTTTTTCACTATTCAGGGTTTGAGAGCTGGGGCTATTTTGTGATGAGTGATGTTACAGGAGAAGTTTACGAATATCGTAGTATAGATACCCCTTTATTCTGTGGAAAATCCGGTCTTTTCCTTGTCGTAGATGAAAATCCGTATAAGGAAGAATGTTATGTCCGCGTTTACAAGATGCTTCCCGAAGGACGTTTGGCGGAAGTTGCCGCACTCAATCGGGGAGGAGGGGATTATTTTGAGGTTGATTTGGACGATTTTGTCTGGGTGGGTGTAAGTTCATTCATTGCCAATAAAAAAACGTCGGAAGATGAACTTCAATGTGACTTTTACGGAGGATGCTCTGACAGTTGCCTGGAAGAGTACAGGAAGTGTGGCTATCTGCAAATCGACGAAGACGGCTGGGGGTATGTGCGCGTCGATCTTCGTCCTGATGCTTTGCAGACTAAGCAGGAGCTTCCGTCTTCACTAGAAGCTATTAACGAAATGAATGCATGGGTAAAGTCATTGTGAAACTTCGGTTAATAAGTCAGACCGACTTTCAGTGTGATAGAGCCGTGTGACAATTCTTCCTTAAACTCTGTGTGGAAATACGGGTCGGTATGTTCCTTTGCGCGTTCCAGCTTTTGGAGTTCATAACCGACTGCAAGATTCATTTTTAGTTTCTTGCTCATTTTTAATTGCGCTCCTGCGCAAGGTGAAAGGTAGAACCCTCCGTTTGCTTTTTGGGCAGTGGAAAACGCTCCTCCGATGTTACATTCCAAGTACGGAGTCAACTTTCTGGGGCGGATGATGAAAAACTGCGCATTGGCATATAGCGGGATAAGAGCTTTCTCATAAATGGAAAGTCCGCTGCCCGCACCGATGGTCAACCGTTGGTTAATGTGATAATGCCCTATGATTTGCCAAGTGAAAGGCGTGCGTGAAGGTTGACTCATCGAAAGGCCTGTCCCAATATAGGTAGTGTAAGAGAAGTGTTTGTTATCTGTCTGTCCGTCAGCATATATGGTGATGCCGGATAACAAAATGAGTGTGAATATAAATTTCTTCATAATCATGTAGTGATAGAGTATTATAATGATATTTGTATATGAATGATTTCACAGATATACTTACTATGATTATTGTGTGCAGATCGTTATCTTTTTTACGATATGGAGTGCTGTTGTAAGTGAAGAAGTATCTTTTGTAATATTCCCGTTACTTCCGTCCGCACTGCTATGCCCGATTAAATTGGCTACAAATTCTTTTTCACCCGAAGCTAAATCTACTTCTGTTGCATAGACAAGGGCAGGTTGTCCGCTCCCTTCCTTTCCGCCGGAATAATTGGCGTCTCCTTCTTTAGCCGATTTCGGATATGCGTCATTAAAATCTGTGGAATGATTGATTTCAATTTTGACTATGAACTTTTTCAGTTTCCCGGTTGGCGACATCTTCACATTAAAACTGCCTTTGGGAGTGGCTCCGGTGATACCGTCCGTCAGCGGTTCTTTTTTGGTGGGAAGATATAATCCGTCTTCATATTGGATTCCTCTTTGGTAACACCAATGTGGCAAGGCTTCCTTTCGGCGGTTACCACCGGAGGCTTGCCAGGATTGAGTGGCTATTTTGTGGGTCACATAGATGGTGGATAGATAATGTTCTTCCATATCTTCTGTCCAGATTGCAATCTGGGGTGGATTTTTCTTGTTGATACCCAGAAACAATGGAAAATCATGCATCCACTCTTCCCCCTTTTCGATAGATATTTTAAGATCATTACTGTCGTATTCTACTAATTCCCGGTTGCATCCGCTATTGATAAATAGCGAAAGAAGCCATATTCCCATTATTGTCATTTTATTCATTGTATTAAAGTTATTTTTGTAACCAGAGATCTACTAATAGATTGATTCCTTCTTCTAATTCTTCCCAGCCGCTTTCCTGCTGTATTTTGAGGCCGTTATAAACCGGGCAGTTTTCTTCGAGTAATGTCAGATAGCTGATGGCTGCTGTGATAATGGAAGCCACAGCGGCAGTCTCTTTTCTCGGATGCTTTGATAGTTTACTGACCGCTTCTACCAGCCAGATACCTTTCTCTTCGCGTTGGTTGCGTAATTCTTTCACAAACTTGTTGTCGGTTGTCAGTTCCCAGCGATACAGGCGTTTCAACGTATAACTTTCCCGCAGTCGCGTGATTTGGCTTTTGAATATTTGCTTGATAAATTCTACTAAATGAGCCGTGTCCGGTAGTTCTTCATCGAAGTTGATCCAATAGTCGTTTTGTTGAATATAGGCAGCTATTAGTCCGTCTAGTGAATTGAAATAGCGGTAGATAAGCATTTTTGATACTTTGGCCTTGGCCGCTACAGCATTGATTCCTAATCCTTCGAAACCACTTTCTTCGATGATGTCGTTGACGGCTTTAATCAGGGCCATTTCTGTAGCCTGCCTGTTTTTAATAATCTCTTTTTCCATACGTTTATACCTTTGTTACTAGTTGGTCACAAAGGTATGTTTCCTATCGGTAACATCAAGGAAAAAGAGATTATTTTTTGTAACGGTTGGGTTATGGAGAGAATATGATATGGAAACAAATCTGCTATTTGTAACTAATAAGATATTTCTTTCCCTATTATATTTTGTTTTTAAATGACTTAAGCAATCCTTCTATGATAACGCTACTGTCGGGTTATGAGCAGTCAGGCCACCATCTACGACGATTGTTTGTCCGGTGATATACCTTGCATCGTTCGAAGCTAGAAAAGCGATGGTAGCTGCGACGTCTTCCGGTTCTCCTAAATAAGGAGTGGCACATTGGCCGAGGAAGATGTTGCGTACATCTTCATTCAGGTTATCCAATGCCGCGGGGGTAAGTACCAACCCCGGGGCTACGGCATTGCAGCGGATATTTTTCTTTCCCATTTGGGTAGCGATGTATTTCGTCAGGTTGATGACGCCCGCTTTGCTGGCACCATATAATGTACCGTTAGCATCAGCAGTAAGTCCGCTTATGGAAGCTACGTTGACAATGTTTCCGCCGCCATTGGTAGTCATGATAGGGATGACCTGTTGAGAAAGGTACATGGTACAGCAGAGATTCAAGTGGAATGCCTCGTCAAAGTAATTGATATCCAGCTTCTCGATGTTAAGGTCACGTTTGGGATCGGTTCCTCCTACATTATTAATCAGTACATCTATTCGTTGATATTCATTCATAGAAAAATCAATCAGTTCTTTACAACTCTGGAGTTCGGTGGCGGAAAAATAGACATGGCGCACGTCGGCCCCTGCATGAGTAAGTTCGTTGGCAAGCTGTTCCGCCTTTTTTTCAGAATGGTCAGCAATGACTACTTTGCCCCCTTCGGAGACAATGCGGCGTGTGGTTGCTTCGCCAATACCACCGGCAGCACCGGTGATGACAACTACTTTATTTTCGAATCTGTTCATATATTGGGAATTTGATAGTTACCTTCTATTAGAAACAGATGACAGAGGAATTTGTTAGACCTCATAAACTCTCTTTAATAAGATAAGGTGTCCGATTGGAAAACATTTGCATCTCCTCCGGTTTTATGCCCTGATTATTTAAGAAAACTGTTAAATGTTAATGCCCGGCCGCTTATTTGTTAATACGGTTCTGATTCTATTAAACCATGTTATAAGATACGCTGCATCGGGCCGAAAATTTGGAGATAACCGAAAAGTCCGTATCTTTGTACTGTGTTTTTCATAGTATTAGATTTAAGGTTAACAAAAGATTGGCTGTCTGGGATAGATAGCCTTTTTTTATGCCTGTAAGTCAGGTGCGGATCAGGAAGACTAAAACAACGAATATTGCTTATCCAACAATCTACCTCGGAATATCTGTCCGGCGGCTGGCACTGATTATCATAGCTCAAAGTTACGAAAAAACAATCTAGTTTCCATGATTGGCCCTTTTTCTATTCTTACTTATCCGGGAAGCAACTTATGTGAATGAATATGTTAAATGTTAACGTGTGAAGTCTGAAATGTTAATACGCTCCGCGGAGTATTAAACCCTGTTATAATATCGTCAGTTTGGACTCTGAAATTTGCTATTTATCTGAAATATGGTACCTTTGTACTGTGTTTTTTTCATAAGTATTAGATTTAAGGTTAACAAAAGATTGGTTGCTCGTGATGAGTAGCCATTTTTTGTTTTTATACACGCTGATTGCTTATTCCTTAATCATCGTTAGCAGCATCTTAAATTTCTCCACTGCTACAAGAGCATGCGGTGCATTAGCCGGAAATACAATACTTTCTCCTGCCTTTACAGTGAATAGAGTTCCGTTTAGAGTGATATCGGCTACCCCCTCCAATACCTGCACGAGCGCATCAAACGGAGCACGATGTTCGCTCAATCCTTCACCTTTGTCGAAAGAAAATAATGTGATATTTCCTGCCGGACTCTTGATTAACTGTTTGCTGATAACGCCGCCTTCCGCATATTCGATGAGAGAAGCCAGATGGAGCACAGCTCCTTTTTGAAATGATTGTTCCATATCTGTTTTATTTTTAAGTTACTACCATGTAGAACACTTCTCGAATATGCATTGTTTGTCTATAACAAAAAACGATTTTTATTGTTATAGTACGAAAGACTTAATAAACGAACCATTATGAAGAAGAATATTTTATTTTTCGGAGCACTTGTAGGTGCTCTCTTGTTGGTTTCTTGTTCGGGAGGAAACAAGAAACAGGCTGCGTCCTCTGTCGCTTCGGAGGAATTGGACAATGCCAGTAAGGTGATAAACTATTATCATACATCGCTTATCGTGTTGAGGCATGTAGCCAATGCGAAAGACATAAATGCAGTTTTGGGATATATGGAACAGACAGGAAAAGTTCCTGAAGTATCTCCGATTGCACCACCTGAAGTATCTGCCAGAGATACAGCGGAATTGATGGATCCGGGAGATTATTTTAATATAGAAGTCCGTCAGAATCTGAAGCAGAGTTATCGAGGACTTTTCAGTGCAAGGACGCAATTCTATGATAATTTTAATAAATTCCTCTCTTACAAGCAGGCAAAAGAGACTGCAAAGATCGGCAAGCTCCTCGACGAGAACTATCGGCTTAGTGTAGAAATGTCGGAATATAAACAAGTGATCTTTGATATTCTAAGCCCTCTGACAGAACAAGCTGAAAAAGAACTGCTTGCCGATGAACCGTTGAAAGATCAAATCATGGCCATGCGTAAGATGTCCGGCACCGTGCAAAGCATCATGAATCTCTATTCACGCAAACATGCGCTGGACGGTATGCGTATTGATATGAAGATGGCCGAACTGAAGAAAGAACTCGAAGCTGCAAAGAAACTTCCTGCTGTCACAGGTTATGATGAAGAACAGAAGAATTATTATAGCTTCCTGACTTCCGTAGAATCATTTATGAAAGATATGCAGAAAGCCAGAGATAAAGGTAGCTATTCCGACGAGGACTATAATGCGATGTCGGAGGCCTACGAATACGGACTTTCCGTTATCTAAAGAATCTTCCTCTGTTTGAATGTGAGCTACAATCATGCTCTTTCAAACAGAGGATGTTTTTTTATTAAGAAAAGGTTTGCCGTCTTTTCAATTGTACCTTATTCTCAAATAAGGATCCTGCCTTAAATCCTTATCTGTTTATCATTCCGGCATATCTGTTCTTAATAGGACGACTCCCTAATTTATAAAAAGTCCTTTTTTTACTATACCTCTTTAAACAGGAGCTTTACTTTTGCATTTGAATTAAGAAATAATATCTTTGCTCTATGCAATCATTTCAACTCATAAAACCCTGTTTGGCGCTGGCTCCCTATATACGGCATTACTGGATATTGCAAGACGATTCAGTGACTCCCGTTTCCGAGCGGACTCTGCCTATTGGTTGTATGCAACTGGTATTTCATAAAGGGAAACAACTCCTTTTGTTGGGCGAGTCGGCATTGCAACCCCAATCCTTCATTTCCGGACAATCGGTCGGCTTCTCGGATGTACAGTCGACGGGTAGGATAGAAATGATTACCGTTGTTTTCCAGCCTTATGCAGTTAAAGCATTGTTTCATATTCCCAGCCATCTGTTTCACGGACAAAATGTAGATACCGATGCGATGGAAGATGTAGAACTGTCGGATTTGGTGAAACAGGTCACTGACACTTCTGATAATGCCGTTTGTATTCGTTTGATAGAGCAGTTTTTCCTTCGTCGTTTATACACCCTTCCGGAGTATAACCTCAAGCGGATGTCTGCTGTGTTTCATGAAATAAACCTCCAGCCGCAAATCAACATTGCTCATCTGTCGGAAACGGCCTGTTTGAGCAGTAAGCAGTTTGGACGTATCTTTGCCGATTATGTCGGCACTACCCCCAAAGAATTTATTCGCATTGTCCGTATGCAGCGGGCATTGTCAATGTTGCAGCAGGATGCCACTATCCCTTTTGTACAAGTAGCTTACGAATGTGGCTTCTCCGATCAGTCTCACATGATAAAGGAATTCAAACTCTTTTCCGGTTACACCCCTGCAGAGTATCTTTCTGTCTGCGCTCCTTATTCCGATTATTTTTCCGAACTTTAAAGATGTCCCTTTTTTCCTATCAGGCTTCCTCGTGTTGCCCTACTTTTGCAGTGTCTTTGCAAAGGCTTAGTAGTAACGATAAAAAAGAAACGAAATGAAAAAACTAATTGCATTTTTTGAGATTCCTGCTTCCGATTTCCATCGGGCTGTCGATTTTTACGAAACAGTATTGGGTATGCAACTTCCGACTTTTGAATGTGAAACAGAAAAAATGGCTTGTTTCACAGAAGAAGGTGAAACCGTCGGTGCTATCTCTTATGCTTCAAATTTCGACTTTCTTCCTTCCACGCATGGAGTGCTTATCCATTTCAACTGTGAGGATATAGAACAGACCTTGGAAAAAGTACTTCTGAAAGGAGGGAAAGTAGTCATTCCCAGAACAAAGATTGAGGCGGACGGCAAAGGATGGTTTGCCGTATTCACTGATAGTGAAGGAAATCGGATTGGCATTTATGCTGAAAAATAACAGGTAGGAGAGAGGAAGGTAGCCTGTTATAGCATAATATGCTTTTAGATGCGGATAACGCAAAATGACATGGATAAGAAGATTATAAATCTGCTAAATCCGTGTCATCCGCGTCTAAAAGATAGACTTATCAGGGTTTTGCACTGTCCCCCCCAAAAAGTCAGACGTTAAATCACATCTTTATTCATTCTCTTTATTCCGCCATTTGTCTGTCCGCATTATTCTACCGGAATATAAATTTCCGTCAACAACTCTTCGGGAGCAGTGTCGCATGGATTGTTCAGATAACGTTCCGCGCTGGCTTCATCACGCAGCGTACATTCCATTTCAGGCAGACACTTTCCGTAAATCGTATCATACACAGCTTGCAAATTGTCATACGGACCTTTATACAAGAAGATAGCATAACGTCCGGCCGGGATCACCTTAAATCCGACATCACTTTTGGGGGCTACCTTTACAGGCATTACCATACATACGTCTGTACGCAGTTTTTCTGCCGGTGTCACTTTCGGATCATCGTGATAGATGCAAAGCGGGCTGAAATCTCCCATCGGCAACTGTTGTTCTTTGATGAATTGGAATAAACGGCCCCAGGTGCCACCGTAATCATTCAGTTTGTAATCGCCGGTGAGACGGATATAAATCACATTCCGTTCGGAAACGTTTCTGATCTCTCTTTTTAGTTCCAGGTCTGGCCTGATAATCGCTGGTTTCATAATTACAAAGTTTTTATTGTTTCTATACTCTAAAGGTGAAATGCCATAAAATTGCTTGAACACTTTCGACAACGAAGAAGGAGAAGAGTAACCAATCCGATAGGCTATGTCGGCAATCGGAACATCCGAGTAGCGGAGTAGACGTGCGGCAGCTTCTGTCCGCGTCCGGACAATAAACGTACCAATCGGTTCACCGAGAAAAGCTTTCATGATCCGGTGAAAGTAAAAAGGAGAAAAGTTTGAAATTCTGGCCAGAGATTTTAAATCAATGTCTTCTCCCAAATGTTGGTTGATGTATTCCACTACAACATTTACGCACTTTTGATATTCTTCTTTCGTTGTTTTTTTCTGTTGCATAACTTATTCTGGTATTTCACTCCGCAAAGGTATTGGTAAAAAAGCGAAATGACTTGTCCGATATTGCGGAAATGTCAATTTCCTATTTTCTTTCTGTGATTGCCCGATTCCTGTTTTGAGAATTTATTTTGATATATAATGTTCCTTTTAGTGGTGTTATGGTACGAATTATTACCAAGTTTTTAATCACTAGACGCGAAATTGATTTCTTTGTTTTAAATAATGTCAAAAACTAAAACAAAAAACTTGGTTTTGTTATAAACAATTATTAAAATGACTATATTGTAACCAAATTATTAATAAAAATAGCCATGGATAAAACAATTGTAGGGAACAATGCCGGAAAAGTTTGGTGTGCCCTGAAAGAAATTGGTGAAATTTCAATACCTGAATTGGCAAGAAGATTAAACCTAAGCGTAGAAAGTACAGCATTGGCGGCCGGTTGGCTGGCAAGAGAAAACAAAATTTGTATCCAGCGAAAGAACGGATTAATTGCTTTATCTGATGAAAGCACTTTCCCTTTTAGCTTTGGATAATTACAGATTTTGCGAGTGAGTATCTTTGGATTTCCGTTAACTTGTAAGTAAGAAAATGTCGATATAAGGTATCACATGCAAAGTTTGAACTTAAGAAGTTTAATATTTAAAAGAGTTGCTCCGTAATAGGGCAACTCTTTTAACGTATAATAAACGTATAAAAATATCAAATCGTTCTTGTTGATAGGTAAAATATAGATACTTATATTTCGCAATAATAATAGTCGATTTTTCTTTAAAAGTTCTACTTTGGAGGATTTGTTCAGAATCCTACCCGCTTTCTTCCTAAAGAGAAATCCATGCCTTCGTAATTATAGATTTCAGCCAGTGTCATAGGTTGTGTCTGTTGGGGGATATCCAGTCCTTCTTCCTTTATTAGTTGGTTTACTTTGTCGGTTGTCAGGTCTTTAAATTCGTACCGGGCAGCCAGACGTCCTTTTCTAAGCAAGGCTTCGTCGATATCTTTTAGTGGAGCGTTGAATGTGCAGATAAATTTGATACATAATTCATCGCTTAATAGTCCGTCGCTGATATTCAGTATGTTGACTAGTCCGGCATTCATGCGGTTGCTTCCGTTGCGGCTTGACAATAACTCTTCGCAATCTTCTACGATAAAGATAGAATTTTTTTGTTGACGGATAAAAGTGATAAAGCTAGGGTCCGAAAGTTTGTCTACCAGGTCGCCGCTCATATAAATCATTCTCTTTTTTCCGAGATTGATAAGATGACGGATATAAGTTGTTTTCCCCGTACCTTGTTTCCCGTGCAGAATGATTAATCCGCTTTTATTCTCCTCTAATAGGAAGTTTTCGATTTCAGCGGCTACGGGAGCAAAATCATTGTTATAGTGGCGGTCAATCTGAATGGCCGGCTTATTGATTTGCGATTGTTTCAGGCTGAAGTAGTTATGAGCGTATGTTACTATAAATAGGTTGTTCAGTTTCTCATTCTCCTTTTTGTGGTTTTCGCAAATCTGATTGATACGATCGATTTCTTCCTTATCAATATTGGAATAGGCTATTTTTGTGCAATTATCAAAATAGCCAATCATTAAATTCTTCTTGCAGATAACGATGCAATCATATAACTCTTTTGTAGATGTATCTTCTTCTTCCTCCTCTTCCTCTTTTTCATTCTCAAAATGATTGCAATATATATGCTCGAATATATCGAACGCATCGTCTTGCTGATAAAGTTCTTTGATTTCTTTCAGGAAATCCTGGTTTACTTTATATTTCACCATTTTCATAGAAGGGAATCGTTTGAATATCTGATAGAATAGACTACAAATGCTACTGTCGCTGAACCAGCCTGTGGAGTAATCGAAAATATCTGTGAAATCTGCGAGTGTGTATTCTTTACTCATTTTTTCTTTTTATATAAATAGGACGGCAAAGGTACTAAATAAATCTATGATATGGACTTATCCGATTTCTCATTTTCTTGAAAAACATTGGTATGATAGTTTCCTGCATTTATATCAGCGCGCCCC